>JALQWD010000112.1 GCA_023260175.1 Candidatus Nanopelagicaceae bacterium
CTTTAATTTAAGTTGTCCTTGGACTTTGCCGTAGAACTCATCGTTATCGTTGTAATCTTCTAAATACTTAACGGTGATCTTGGTCTGCTTTGTGAACTCTTCAAGAGTTGGATAGATCTTCTTATCGCTGTCGTAATCTAAATAAAGTGTCCAGTTGCCCCAACGAACATCAGCATCTGATCCCCCGCCGCCACATGCAGCAAGTAATGAACCTGCGCCAACTGCGCCTGCACCAGCAAGTACTGAGCGACGAGTTACGCGTGATTTAGCGATAGCTTTTAATTCGTTAAGCATTGAGTCATTTTCAGAGTTCTCAATAGACATTGCAGGCCTTTCTCGAAAGAATACGCGGAAATCCTAACCCCCAATGGGCGATTTTCCGACCGTATCTAGGAATGAATTTTTGTGAACTAGGCGTTGAGATTGGTCATGACGTGCTTGATTCGGGTGTAGTCCTCAAATCCGTAGCTACTCAAATCCTTGCCATAACCGCTTCGCTTGTAGCCACCGTGAGGCATCTCAGCGACTAGTGGAATATGGCAGTTAATCCAGACGCAACCGAAATCAAATGCCTTAGCTAGTCGCATAGCGCGACCATGATTTGTGGTCCAGACTGAAGATGCCAAGCCATACTCCACGCCATTTGCCATGCGGATCGCTTCTGCCTCATCTGCAAACTTCTGAACTGTAATCACAGGACCGAAGATCTCTTCCTGGATATGACGATCTGTCTGCTTTAAGTCTGCAATAACTGTTGGTTCGATGAAGTAACCATCACGAGCAACTTGCTTGCCGCCAGCGACAACCTTTGCGTGCGAAGGTACTTCATTTAAGAAGCCAGTAACACGGGCCAACTGGTTGGCATTATTAACTGGGCCAAAAAGCACATCTTCTTCAGAAGGCGCACCAGTCTTTAAACCCTTTGCTTGTGCTGCAAGAAGCCCAACGAATTCATCATAAACAGAGGCTTCAACAATAACGCGGGTTGCAGCGGTGCAATCTTGTCCACCATTAAAGAATCCAGTAATCGCAATGGTTTCCGCAGCAGCTGCAAGATCTGCATCTGCGAAAACTACTACTGGTGCTTTGCCGCCAAGTTCAAGGTGAACTCGCTTTAACGATTTAGCTGCGCTGCCTGCAACTTCCATACCTGCGCGAACTGAGCCAGTAATTGAAACCATTGCTGGAGTCTCGTGTTCAATCAACATGCGACCTGTTTCGCGTTCGCCGGTAACAACGTTAATCACACCAGCTGGCAAGAATTCGCTCATTACATTTGCCATGAACACTGTCGACATTGGTGTTGTGTCCGATGGCTTTAATACAACGGTATTGCCTGCTGCAATTGCAGGAGCCCACTTCCAAACAGCCATCATCATTGGGTAATTCCAAGGTGTTACTTGTGCGCAAACTCCGATAGGTTCGCGGCGAATAAATGAGGTCATTCCCTTCATGTACTCGCCGGCTGATTTGCCTTCTAAATTACGTGCAGCGCCTGCAAAGAATCGAATCTGATCCACCATTGGTGGAATCTCTTCTGATGCAGTTAGACCCAAAGGCTTACCGGTGTTCTTAGATTCAATTGCGATGAATTCTTCAGCACGGTTCTCAATTGCATCAGCAATCTTCAAAAGTGCGCGTTGGCGTTCCGATGGAGTTGTATCGCGCCACTCTTCGAAAGCTGTGGCTGCAGCTTTCATGGCCGCATCAATGTCGGCTTGATTAGATTTCGGTGCTTCGGCATACGCCTTGCCGGTTGAAGGGTCAATTATCTGAGTGGTCTCGCCTGATGATGATTGAACAGACTTGCCATTAATGAAGTTCGAAATCTTTTCCATGCGAACTACTTTAGTGTTTTAGATTAGTTTTTGGAACCTT
>JALQWD010000133.1 GCA_023260175.1 Candidatus Nanopelagicaceae bacterium
GATTAAAGATTCATTGGCAGATGCGCAGCCTTACGGCAAGTGGCTTGATGAAGGAATGATTCGCTTAAAGGATCTACCTGATCGCGAACACATTATTTATCCGCATGCATCTGTGGTGCGTCGCCAAAAGGCATTCGGCTACACCGAAGAAGAGCTTCGTTTAATTATTACTCCAATGGCCAAGAACGGCATGGAACCACTCGGTTCAATGGGAACAGACACACCAATCGCTGCGCTCTCTGAAAAGCCGCGCTTAATGTTCGATTACTTCTCGCAACTATTTGCACAAGTAACAAATCCACCTCTAGATGCAATCCGCGAAGAATTGGTTACATCTTTAGGTTCAGCAGTTGGCCCAGAATGGAACTTATTGGATCCAGGACCAAATTCATGTCGCCAAATCGGAATCGCATTCCCGGTTATCGATAATGATGAATTGGCAAAGATTATTCACGCTAATGCAGACGGAGATTATCCAGGTCTTGAAAGTTATGTCGTTAAAGCTCTCTTCCCTGTTGAAGCAGATGGCTCTGGTTTACGTAAGCGTATTGAAGAGATCAAAAAGGAAGTTTCAGCAGCAATCGAAGGTGGCGCAAGAATCATTGTGCTCTCAGATCGCGATGGCGATGCAGATAACGCGCCAATTCCATCTCTTTTGCTAACGGCTGCAATTCATCATCATCTGATTCGCGAAAAGACACGTACCAAGGTTGGCTTAATCGTTGAAGCAGGCGATGTGCGCGAAGTTCACCATGTAGCACTTCTTATCGGTTACGGCGCGGGGGCGGTAAATCCATACCTTGCAATGGAATCCGCAGAAGATTTAGTAAATCAAGGCGTCATCACTGGAATTACACCAGAGAAGGCAGTTAAGAATTTAATTAAATCTCTAGGTAAGGGCGTATTGAAAGTAATGTCCAAGATGGGCATTTCAACAATTGCGTCATATACCGGCGCACAAGTATTCGAAGCTATTGGTCTTTCGCAGGAATTGGTAGATGAGTTCTTCACCGGAACTACTTCACGTCTTGGCGGAATTACATTAGATACTGTTGCAACTGAAGTCACCAAGCGCCACCACGTTGCATATCCGCCAGGGGGAGAGATTCCTGGCGCTAAGCGACTTTCAATCGGTGGCGAATATCAGTGGCGTCGCGAAGGTGAACCACACCTATTTGATCCAGAGACTGTCTTTACTCTGCAGCACTCAACTCGTAACAAACGTTTTGATGTTTTCAAGCGTTACACATCACGCGTTGATGAACAGAGCAAGCGATTAATGACACTGCGCGGATTATTCAAATTTAAAGATGGCGTTCGTCCATCAATTTCGATTGACGAAGTCGAACCAATCTCTGAAATCGTAAAACGCTTCTCAACAGGCGCAATGAGCTTCGGTTCAGTTTCAAAAGAGGTACACGAAACTCTAGCTATCGCGATGAACCGCTTAGGTGGAAAATCAAATACTGGCGAAGGTGGAGAAGATCCAGAGCGCTTTATTCCGATGGAGAATGGCGATTCAAAACGCTCTGCAATTAAGCAGGTTGCATCTGGTCGCTTTGGCGTAACTAGCGAATATCTCGTTAACTCAGATGATATTCAAATTAAGATCGCACAAGGTGCAAAGCCTGGCGAAGGCGGACAGTTACCTGGCAACAAGGTTTATCCATGGGTTGCAAAGGTGCGCCACTCAACTACTGGTGTTGGTTTAATTTCACCGCCACCACATCACGATATTTATTCAATCGAAGATTTAGCGCAGCTAATTCACGACTTGAAGAATGCAAATAAGAATGCACGCGTACATGTGAAACTTGTTGCTGAAGTTGGCGTGGGAACAGTTGCTGCAGGTGTATCAAAAGCACATGCAGATGTAGTCCTGATTTCTGGTCACGATGGCGGAACTGGTGCATCACCGCTTACTTCACTAAAGCATGCTGGCGCTCCATGGGAGTTAGGTTTAGCAGAGACCCAGCAGACGTTGCTTCTTAATCGTCTACGTGATCGCATTGTGGTTCAGACAGACGGTCAGCTAAAGACAGGACGCGATGTTGTTATCGCTGCACTTCTTGGCGCTGAAGAATTTGGATTTGCAACTGCGCCGCTAGTCGTTTCCGGTTGCATCATGATGCGCGTATGCCACCTTGATACCTGCCCAGTCGGCGTTGCGACTCAGAACCCTGATTTGCGCGCTAAATTCTCAGGTAAGCCAGAGTTTGTAGAAACCTTCTTTGAATATATTGCTCAAGAAGTTCGTGAGTTACTTGCACAACTTGGTTTTAAATCAATTCAAGAAGCTGTTGGACATGTCGAATTCTTAGACACCAAGGAAGCGGTCGATCATTGGAAGGCAAGTGGCTTAGATCTTTCTCCGCTACTTGTTCGTCCAGAAGTTGATTCACCGCTTCACAACACCACCATTCAAGATCATGGATTAGCAGCGGCGCTTGATAACAAATTAATCGAATTAGCTAAGCCAGCTCTTGAAAAGGGCGAAGCGGTAAATATTGATCTACCTGTTCGAAACGTAAATCGAACAGTTGGCACCA
>JALQWD010000020.1 GCA_023260175.1 Candidatus Nanopelagicaceae bacterium
GCCGATTGCATCTCCACCAGGTAGCGCCACATCAGCCGCTCCTACGCGAACTGTTAGCGGACCAAGTACGTTAATTGAGGCGCGGATCTTACGAACCAATTCGTAATCAGCGCGATGTTCGGGATTTTGCGGAACATCAATTTCAACTTTTCCTTGAGAGCGATTTACTTTGCAACCAAGACGTTCTAATAATTCGATCATGATCTCAACGTCCAAAATATCTGGGACGTTGGTAATGGTGTTCTTGCCCGGAGCCAAGAGCGTGGCTGCCATAAGCTTCAAAACGCTGTTTTTAGCGCCTGGAACGTGGACTTCGCCCTTGAGGTGGGCGCCACCTACGATGCGGAATCTCTCGCTCATAATGGCTTAATCGTACTTGTACTATTCACTCATGGTTCACTTAACGCGTATTTATACAAAGACCGGCGATGATGGCAGCACCGCGCTAGGCGATATGAGCCGCACATCTAAGAACGATCCACGCCTTGAGGCATATGCCACCGTAGATGAAGCCAATTCTTCTATCGGTGTTGCATTGGCGATGAGTGAAATGCCAGACGAAGTTCGCAAATTACTAGTTCGAATTCAAAATGATCTATTCGATGTAGGCGCAGATTTATGTACGCCGGTTATTGATAATCCTGGTTACGAACAACTTCGCGTTTTAGATAGCCAAGTGACTTATCTAGAAGAGCAGATTGATAAATTTAATGAAGGATTAGCGGAACTGCGCTCCTTTGTGCTTCCTTCAGGTACGCCAGCAGCAGCGCTGCTTCATGTTGCACGTACCGTGGTTCGTCGAGCAGAGCGTCGTACATGGACCGCAATCCACTCTTTCGGAACTGGTGTTAATCCATTAACGGCAAAGTATTTAAATCGTTTGTCTGATCTTTTGTTCGTATTGGCTCGCACCGCCAATAAAGATCAGGGCGACGAGCTTTGGGTTCCGGGCGCTAATCGTTAATTAGATTTAACGTATGTGTGGCCAGGGATGGCTAAATCTGTTGGTACTGCAACTCTATGGCAAGACATTCTCAAATTTGAAACCACAAAACCATTCTTAACCGGCTCTTCACTTACAAGAATAAATGTGCGGATTTCCTTTGGTTTTGAAGAACCAAATAGCGATGTCACTGTTCCATATTTAATTATGGTGCGATCGGTATCTGATGTTGGTCCAGTGACATCACCAGATATCTCCCACCAGTTACAACCCGCTAAAGATGTGGCGCTTAAGTAGTATCCAAGAGATCAAGGGTGTGAATACCAAATACAAGCCAGTAATGAATCCAGTATTTGAAACAGTTGTTTGGGTTAACCCAAATGTTTGAAAGATAAATCCACTACAAAGAAGCAGGCCAGCAAGAACAGCTTTTGTTACAAACTTCCTATCTAGACCTACCAGTGCTCGAGGTTTGTAAATAAACATGAACAAGGCTGCTAGTGCAAAACGTGTTGCTAAAAATGAGTACACATCCTGTTTTACCAGGGAATCCTTCATCACTAGAAATGCTCCACCCCAGACTGCAGTGGTTGCCAATAATCCTAGGTACAGGAAGATTTTAACTTTCACTTCTTGCCTCGCATTTTCTTTAGGAGGGCAACTTCACTTCCATGCTCTGGCTCGGCTCCAGGAGTTTCTAGGATAAGTGGTGCGTTAGCTACTGCGGGATGGGCAAGAAGCTCGG
>JALQWD010000047.1 GCA_023260175.1 Candidatus Nanopelagicaceae bacterium
AGGACCGATAGCTGAGAGGCCATAACCGACCAGGTTGAGTGTGCCTGACATATTTCTTCCTATTCTTTCTTTTTCTAGTTGCCTAGTTTTATCTAGTTTGGGTTTTAGTGCTCGTCGGCAAGGGCGCCGGCGATGTAAAGCGCTGTCAACAGAGTAAAGATGTACGCCTGTAGACATTGGACCATGAACTCAAAGAAGGTCATCACGATTCCAATGCTGAAACCGAAGATTGACACCACCTTTAAGCCAATTGCATCTGACATCAACATATGTTCGCCACCAAGGATGAACACAAGTAGAAGTAAGTGGCCCGCGAACATATTTGCGAATAAACGCAGTGAAAGTGTTAGCGGACGGATCAAAAAGTAAGTTGCGATTTCAAGCGGTGTAAGCAGAATGTATGAAAACTTTGGAACGCCAGGAAGGAACATAATGCCCTTCATGTAATGAACAAAGCCCTGCTTTTTAATACCGATGTAATGGAAAACGCCATATGTAAAGAAAGCTAAAACGTATGGGAAAGATACGTGCGACATCGATGGGAATTGAATTAGCGGAACAATTCCGAAGATGTTATTAACTAAAATAAATGTAAATAATGTGAACAAGAACGGTACGAATCGCATGAATTCTGGACCGATGATGTCTTCACCAAGGCCTTTACGAACAAATCCGTAGATTGATTCGCCAGCGAACTGAAGCTTTGATGGAACAACCGCTGCTTTGCGTGATGCAAGAATAAAAAATACTGAGATCAACAAAACCGCGAGAAATAGTTCAGCGATTGGTTTTGTGAAATATGGGCTGTTGTTAAAAAATGATGGGAGGTCAAAATCTTTGGTGCCTGGCGGGGTAAAACCCTCTCCTGATAAGCGGAGGTTGAGCACGTTTGGGGACTCCTCGAGGTGATTGCTTTTGGGGGAAGCAGGCAAACCTTATTGAAATTTGGGCTATTTACGAAATCGGAAAACGAGTGAAATCACTCGCGTCCGAAGCGGAACCAGATGATGGTTATGGCTGCTCCCGCGCCTACAACTAGGCCGACAAGCAGGAGAAATGAGGTGCCCAGGAAGCGGTCAAGCGCCCAGCCGACGCCGCCCCAGACCAAGAGGCCAGAGAGCAGGTAACCGAAGATCGACCAGAGCGCGTTTTCGTCCTTATTCATGGGGAGCACTCTACTTATCTGAATTGGTATTCGGTAGCGGAAGGTGGAGTTTGAGCTTTAGGTAAGCGCGAATCTCCCCGCCTAGCCAAGCGAAGGTGAGCGCAATTGCCGTAAGACCAAAACTCATGCGGTTGATATCTGCATCGTTGGTGAATTTGCTGATCACCAACATCATGGCACCCAATATTAGAATCTTGGAGAAATAACTAAACATTGCAAGTGCCATTGTCGCAATCGGGTCAACATTTTTAGTCATAGATGCAACTGCGATGTTAACTAAGAAAAAAACTAAGACCACAAGCTGTGCTAGAAGGGCGCCATATAAACCTGCGCTGCCTTTTTGCCATGTTGCAATAACTAATCCCAAAACGCCAACTACAAGTGAAGGCTTGAGCGCACCTTTCATCATTACAACATTTGGATCTTTATCCAACTTTCTGACCTCTTCTCTTCATTAACAAAACTGATCCACCACCGAAAACAATTGCCACCAATAGCGCTGCCCACAATGGCGCAAATGCCCAAGTTGTAACTGGGAATGCAATTGCTGCTGTCCATAGATACATAATGATTACGGTTCGCAATTGTGAATTGCCTGCATTAAATAATTTGTGGTGTAGATGTTCATTATCAGGTGCAAATGGTGAACGACCAGCGCGGACACGTCGAACTACTGCCATTCCAAAATCCGCAAGCGGAATTGCAAGTACTGCAAATGGCAGAAGTAACGGAAGGAATGTTGGGCCAGTTGATTCGGACGAAATTGCATTAGGATCAAATTGGCCAGTTAAAGTAATTGCTGAAGCGCCAAGCATTAAACCTAAGAACATCGAACCTGAATCGCCCATAAAAATCTTTGCTGGATAGGCGTTATGAGGCAAAAATCCAATGCAGACGCCGATTAATACCGCTGACATAGTTGAAGGAGCACCGGCACGGCTAAAGCCATAAACCACCGCTAAAACATAGGCAAAAATAAAGAAAGCAGTAGCGGCAACTGCAACCACACCGCTGGCTAAGCCATCCATTCCGTCAATGAAATTAACTGCGTTAATAGCTACCAAAATTACTAAAACTGTAAGCAACTGCCCGATTGCAGGTGGCAATGTAATAAGTCCATTAATTGGTAACCACAGAAGCTGCACGCCAAAGGTAAGCAAGATTCCGGCGGCAACGGCTTGTCCCGCTAATTTAGTTAGCGCATCTAATTCAAAGCGATCATCAATCATTCCAAGTAGAACTACGAATGTTCCGGCTAAGAAAATACCCTGCGCTTCCCTGCCGAAAGATTTACCAACTAAGGGCAGATGCGATACGACCACGAAGGTAAATGAAGTTGCAAACCACATTGCGACGCCACCCCATCGCGGAGTGGTCTGAGTATGAATATCGCGTTCGCGAATTCGAGCGATTGCACCGAAACGAAGTGCATAAGTTTCAACATATGGCGTAACCAAATAACTAATTGATGCTCCAAGAAGCATCGTTAAAAGGTATTCGCGCACGAACCTAGAGTACTAGTTGGTACTAGTTATGCGTAGATTGGGAACTTCGCAACTAAAGATTGAACTTCAGACTTAATCTTTGCGTGTTCCGCAGCGTCATCTGTCTTGATCGCACGTGTAATCAACTTCGCGATGATTGCCATTTCATCTGAAAAAATTGGCGTTGGCGTTATTTCCTTACCAACGACAACGCGCGTACGATGTATGACAGCGCCATTACGAACAAGGGCGAGTTCAAACTCGGGAATCTTCACTTCAATATGTGTCTCGCCAAGATCT
>JALQWD010000075.1 GCA_023260175.1 Candidatus Nanopelagicaceae bacterium
GGTTCTTCGTATTCTTGGACCACGTGCAACTCAGGTTCACTTGGTAAATGAAATTCAAGAGGTTTACCGCTCACAGGGTGTAGGTATTCACGACAAGCACATCGAAGTTATCGTTCGTCAGATGCTAAAGCGCATTACTGTTCTTGAAGCAGGAGACACCGAACTTCTTCCAGGTGAACTTGTCGAACGTGGTCGCTTCGAAGCTGAAAACCGTCGCGTTGTTACAACCGGTGGTAAGGCAGCTTCAGGTCGTCCAGAACTTATGGGTATCACCAAGGCATCGCTTGCAACTGAGTCATGGTTGTCAGCGGCTTCATTCCAGGAAACAACTCGTGTTCTAACTGATGCAGCGCTATCAGAGAAGAGCGATCCACTTCTTGGTCTGAAGGAGAACGTCATCATCGGTAAGTTGATTCCAGCTGGTACCGGTCTTGCTCGTTATCGCAACGTTCGCGTTGAACCAACAGAGGAAGCAAAGGCAGCGGTTTACGCATCTTATGATGAGTATGACTTCACACCATTTGATTCATCTGGTTCAGGTGAAGCAGTTCGCCTAGATGACTTGGATGTCCGTAACTAACTAATTAGTAAATAAAGAGGGGCTAGCGAGTGCTAGCCCCTCTTTATTTTTATAACGGCATCTGTTGAATCACATGTGACAGAGCAGATATATCAGCAGGGGCTGCCACTCGCATTTTCTCTTTTCATTTTATGCATAAGTGAAAGCATTCGAGCGTAACAAAACAGTTACAGGGAGAGATGGAACTGATGAAGCGTTCAAAGAAAATCGCAACAGTGCTAGCAATTGCTGGTTTAGTACTAGGAAATGTAGCAGGCGCAAACGCTGCTAACAAAACAATCACTTGCTATAAAGGCACAACAGTTAAGAAAGTAACTGCAGCAAAACCAAAGTGCCCAGCAGGTTATACAACGACAAAACCAAAGGCAGCAGCATCTACACCTGCTACAGCAAAGGGCGGAGTTGTAAAGATTGATGCAACTTATAAAGGCACAGTAACTATGGTCTGGGGCGATGCCGATGTGACGGTAACAAGCGTTACTGCAACAGGTAGCGGCACAACTGGTGGCTTAGATTCACTAAAGGGAATGGGCGCAGCAGCTCCTGCTGAACAATGCACGCCATTCGATGGCGAAGGCACACTCGGTAGTGGCGCAGATACTTTGAAGGTTTCTTTTGCTGATGGATCAATGGCCTGCGCTGCGGATGCAGATGCGCCAACCACAGTAACAATCAAAAAGGGCCCACTAAAAATTATTAGCGGTACCGGCAAATATGCAGGTGCAACTGGAACATTAACTCTTACCGGTTCATGGAAAGTTGATAGCGCATCTAAAGGCTCAAAGCCTGCAACAGCAGTGACATTGGAATTAACAGGTTCTATTACAACGAAGTAAAAGTTTTAAAACAAAAAAAGGGAGTTAGAAAATGAAGAAAGTATTCGCAAGTGTTGCAGTAGCAACCTTTGCAGTGCTTGGCATGTCATCAGCGCAAGCTGCTGAAAGCCTTGCACTCTCAGGCGGAAGTGCAACTTTTGGATTGGATCCAGCTGTAATTACAGCAACTGCATCCACACCAGGTTCTGTCGCATTCTCTGCGGCAGGTAAGGTAATTACTGGTTGCGATAGCGTAGCAACTACTACCGTCGCACCATTCGTCGCAAAGTGTTCTTGGGTTCCAGCAGCAGCTGGCGCAACAGCACTCACAGGTGTACTCACACCTTCTAATACTGCAATTGCAAAGGTAAATTCACCGACACTTAACGTAAAAGTTGGAGTTCCAGTACAAGGTGTAATTTCACCAATTCACATGTACGTAGACACCGTTTTGGCATCTGGCACATCAGGACCACTTGCTCCTCGTTTCGGTGTTTCATGCGCAATCACTTCTGAATACCTCTTGGGACAAGGAATCGTTTTCCGTGTCTACGCTAATAATGCTGACTGGGGTGGCGCAGTTATGGATTCTTCAAATACCGCTCAGGCGTATATTGAAGTTTCAGGATGGCCAACAAAAATTCCTCTAACTTATGGCAACCACTCTGGAGTATCATTCTGGACAGGCGTACTTCGTACCGGTACAGCTAATGGCCAATACTCAACACTTGGAATCATCAATTACAAAGTCACTTTGGTTGCTAAGGACACTTCAACAATGAAGGTACTTTCAACCAAGCTTGTGGCAAAAGTTGTTAACGGAGTTCGTCAAGTTGATCCTGCAACAGGTCGCACAATTTACGAGCGCGTCAGCTACTACCGTTCAGTTCCAGTGTCTCCTGCATTAAAGGGCGCAACTGGTACTTGGGCATCTAATTTCATGGATTCATCCAAGTTAACCCTATTTGCGGTTCCAACAAAGTAATCAAATTAAAAGCTTAGGAGAGGGCAAAATGAATAAGAGAACGGTATTAAGGGGAGCTATTGCGGCGGTATTTGCCGCCGCAATGATTTCTCCAGCAATTGCTGCTGATGTAGAAAATATTTTGACATTAACAGCACCAAAAGACCTTAAAGGTGTTCCTGCGCTTCCATTTACAGGCGAGAAAGTTACATTTACAACGCCTGATTTACTCGCAGGATCAATTACTACTGAACCAAACCAAGGTTACATAGGGCAAGAATTTACCCTTACCGGTAAAGGTTTACCTGCAAATTCAAGCGTCACTTTGACGTGGTCTACCGCTGATGGAGCATGGTTAGCTGACGTCCAACCAAATTCCATCAACTATCGTGGTTTGAAGTTCATTAAGTATTCAGTAAAGATGGCGTCTGTAACCACTGACGCAAATGGCGGCTTTGTTTATAAAGCAAAAGCTCCAGAAGATTTTGGTGGACCACACGATATCTATGCAGTTGTAAATGGCACTGCAGCAGCTAAAGGTGGATTCCAAACAAATCCTAAATTCACAATGAGCCCTACAAGCGGCCCTATTGGAACACCAATCACTATCAAATACACTGGAATTGGTTCCACTCTATATACTGGCGGAATCTCAGTTCTTTGGGATAACGGATATGTTGGTGAAGCGCAGGCAGTTTGGACTCGCGGAACTGCAGAATTTAAGATCCGAGCAGCTGGTTCCGTAGGAACTCACTATGTAACCGCTGCTGATGGAATTGGTGTTCAGTACATGAATTTAAAGCAGTCACCAGTCCCATTTTCAAAAGGTGGAATGCTTCCATTTAAAGTAACAAAGGATGCAGGATTATTACCTTCATCAATTGATTACCCTCAGGTTGTAACACCAACCACAGAGTTCCGAACAACTCTATCCAATCAAGGGGTTGACCCAAAGACAACTGCTGTTGCAAAAGTTAATATCAATAGTGCAGTTGTCGGAGCAAAAGTTAAACTTGATGTAACTGGCTTATCTACAACTGGCACACATCAAATTGTTTGGGCATCCGTCGTCGGTAACCGAGTGAATTGCACAGGAACTTGCTGGGTTTACAACGCAGTACCTATGGGCTCTGCAACTCCTGTCAGCGGAAGCATTTCAACAGATGTGACAATTCCTGATCACTTAGGTGGTTGGCATGTTATTCAAATCAAATCTGGTGATTTGATTGAAGCTCAAGTACCTTTCTACGTTAAGCCAAGCATCTTTGTGTACAAAGATAAGAACGGCAAAGCGTTGAGTTCTGGAGTAGCGCTAGCCGATTTGTCCCCACTTCCTGAGTCAAGAGATGGTTCTGGAAAACCTACTTATACCTTCAAAGCAGGGCAAGAAATTACTGTTGCGATGAAAGGCGTTGGTTGGACTCAGCTAGATAACACAATGGCTGTCACATACGACAATAGCTATATCGGCTATGGCTGTGGGTTTAATTCAAATGGCTACATGGTTATTCACTTGCCTGCAATTGGACAACCAGGTACTCACATAATTGAACTGCATCCACTTTTCTACACAAATCAGCCTTCATTTGCAGGAACTCCATACGGAATGCTTCCGATCTTGAGTTACGCAAATGATAATCCGGCTATCGCACTTGGATACCAGCTACCTGCTGTTCATTTCTCAGTGAAGATAGTTAAGTAACTAACTCCTAGTTAAGAATTGGTCCTGCCACCGCGAATGCGGGGGTGGGACCAATTCCATTTACCAAGTAAAACCATGGTTGCGGGCAATAGAAGCAGACGAATGATGGTGGCATCGATAGCAATTCCTGCAACCAAACCAATTCCAAGCTCTTGCAGACCAGCAAAATCTCCGGTTACAAAACCAGTTAGCGCGCCGACCATGACGATTGCTGCCGTTGTGACTACGCCACCTGTGTTTGCTAAACCTTCAATTACAGCCTGATTATTATCTTTACCTTGAAGGTAACTTTCGCGGATTCTAGAAACAATAAAGACTTCGTAATCCATAGATAGACCAAATAGAACTGCAAAGATAAATAAAAGCGTCCAAATCTCAATTTGATCTAACTTGTACACGCCCAATCCATTGCTCATAAAGAAAACTACGGTTCCTACAGCCGCCGCAATTGAAATTAAATCTAGGAGTATCGCCTTAATAGGTATTAATAGTGAGGCCATGTATCTACGTAAAAGGGCAAAGGAGATGAGTAGGGCCAAAAGCGCAATTAGCGGAAAGGTACCTTTGATTTTATTGATTAAATCAAAGCCTTGAGCAGGAGCTCCGCCGATATAGATTTTGGTGCCAGCAGGGAATTCGCCCTTTAGAGTGCGTAAATATCTTACTAATTGCTGGCTTTGGCCCAGGTCTTTTTTAGAGATAACAAAGATACGTAGAACTTTTCCTGATGCATCTACATATTTGCGATCAGTAGCAACTGCAAATACATCTTTATTTGAAGCAATTTCGCCAGCAAGTTTTGCTCTAGCCAAATTTACATCGCTTGCTTTAGGCAGAGTGATTACAACTTGGATAGGAGAAATGATTCCTTCTCCGGCTCGGTCAGTAACTATCTTGATAGCTTCTGCAGATTCTAAATCTGCAGGAAGCGCAGAAATAGAACTAGGTGTAACCGCCAACTTTGCAATCTGTGAAGTTGGAATAGCAATAAGCGCAAGAGAGATAAGTAGAACTGGAACAGGTCGCTTAACTACAAACTCTCCAAGTTTTCTAAATTGATTTGTAGCAAAACGTGGCTTAACTCCATCTGCACTTAAATAAGAGAGCAGTGCCGGTTGCAAAGTGATTGCCGCAGCCATTGCCACAAGCGGAACAATCACTCCTGCAATACCAAGAGAACGAATAAATGGAACTGGCACCAGGATTAAAGTTGAGAGCGCAATAGCGACGGTGCTGCCCGATAGCAAAATTGTCTTCTGAGTCTTCTTGATATCACCATCTAGTTTGAAACGATGAACCATAAGAAGTGAATAATCGATAGCCAGACCAAGTCCGATTAATTCCACAATATTAGGTATGTATAAAACCATTAACATCTTATGAGCAAGCAAATAAATGATGCCAATCGAGGTACTGATAGTTGTAACGGCAACGATTATTGGAACCAACATTGACCAGATTGAACGCAAAGTTATAAATAAGAAGATCAGGGCAATAAGAATTGCAATCAATTGACCGCGTAATAAATCATCTGCAAGCACAGGGGAGACATCATGTTTGATTGCTGGCGGACCTGAGACTTTCACTCCAGCAAGCCCAGCTTCTTTAAGCGCAATGCGCAGGAGAGTAGTTAAATCCGCTGCTTTTTGCAGATTTAGCGGGGTTTGGATATTTGCATAAAGAACTCCGCTTAATGCTCGATTTTGAACTACGTGCAGACCCGGCATGGTTGCAACTGCGCTATTTACTTTTGCTTGGAGCGCTTCTACTTCTGACTTCGGAAGTTTTTTGTCGTATTGATAAAAAATAGAGAAAGCGCCTTCGGTTGTTTCACCGAAAGCGCTTTCAATAAGTTCATCAGCTTTAGCTGATTGGCTATTTGGAACAGTTATCGAAGTTGTAAGTAATGAATTGATATTAGCGCTGGCATAAAAACCAAAGAGCGCTAAAAGAACCCAAGTACTAACAACAAGTAATCGATAACGGATCACGTTATGCGTTTAGCGCAACCAAGCCAATCTCGACCATGTTGTTAAGTGAACGTTCGCGAGCATCTGAATCCATTGATTCGTGAGTAAACACGTGATCAGAGACAGTAAGAATTGAAAGTGCGCGACGACCCTTGCGAGCTGCGATTGAATACAAAGCCGAAGCTTCCATTTCAACTGCAAGCACGCCATGTGCACGTAGGCGTTCCTTTGAATCTGTCTCATCATAGAAATAATCCATAGATGAAACTCCGCCAACATGGCAACCACCATGTTGTTGGGCCGCGTTATATGCAGCCTGCAACATCAAGAAGTCAGCATGTGGTGCAAAATCCAAATTATTTGTAAATCGGCGGTTGATATTTGAATCAGTCGATGCAGTCATCGCCAAAATTACGTCGCCAACCTTGGTGTGATCCTGGAATCCACCTGCGGTACCGATTCGGATCGCCTTCTGGACGTCATATTCGTTAAAAAGCTCAGTCACATAGATAGAAATCGATGGCAGGCCCATTCCGGTGCCCATAACTGAGATGCGCTCACCCTTATGTAGGCCGGTAAAGCCGAACATATTGCGGACCGCGTTAAATTGCTTGACATCGGTAAGCCAGTTTTCGGCCACCCATTTAGCTCTCAGGGGGTCGCCTGGGAGGAGGATCTTTTCGGAGATTTCGCCCTTCTGGGCACTGATATGTACGCTCATAAAATTAGGGTAGTCCACGCGCGGAAAAAGCGACACGCCCATCGGCGTGTCGCGGGCCACTTTGAAAGAGGAGGAGTAAAAGAGCCCGATTTGGCGTATTAGCCACCCCTGATTTACGCTTAACCCCTGCCTTTTTTACGAGGGCTTTTCTAGACATGTCAATCGCATGAATATTTATGCGAAAGATTTGCGCGGAAGGTGCAACACACCCGACCGCGTGGGTCGGAAAAGTTTTTTAAGAAAGACAAAATTAAAACGAAACAAAGATGGAGAAACATGCCAACGATTCAACAGTTAGTGCGTCGTGGTC
>JALQWD010000105.1 GCA_023260175.1 Candidatus Nanopelagicaceae bacterium
CTTTAATGAGAATGGCAGATTAGTTGCGCCATCAATCTTTGAAATATCAAAGATCTCATATGAGTTTCCAGCGACATCTAAATTGCGCTTAGCGTTAAAAGAATTAGTTGACATAAAAGCCCCCTGCAAAAGTATCTTGACGTCAAGATATCTTATTTGGCACCAACAAGCAAACAGTTTCGATGTGTTGCGTCATTGGAAATAGGTCGTAACCGTCAATCTGCTCGATAGACCAACCGTTTGCGACAAAATCTTTTACATCGCGCGCAAGAGATGCCGGATCGCAAGCCACATAAACAATGCGTGAAGGCTTGATGCGAAGCAACTGAGCTACGACCTCTGCCCCAGCGCCAGCGCGTGGCGGATCAAGTACCACTACATCGGCGCGACGAATGTTCTTTAAACCCTTAACGACATCTTCACGGACAATTTTTACATTCTCATGTTTCTTGAAATTCTCTTTAGCTGATTCAGTTGCCGGAATAGAACTTTCAATTAAATCAACACGTCCACCGGGTCCAATTACATCAAGTGCAACAGAGGTAAATAAACCAACGCCACCGTAAAGATCAAGTAGATGATCGCCCGCTTTTAATTTAGCAAGCTTTAGAAATTGCGTAGTTAATGTATCTGGCGCGTTGCGATGGCGTTGCCAAAATGCACCGGCCTTAACTAATAACTTCTTGCCCTTAACTTCTCTGATCTGATCCCCTTGCGGAACTTCGATCGGTTCCATAGGTTCAAATTTCTCAGTTGCAATTTTCTCCACATGTAACTCTTCGCCGGCAATCAAGCAATCGCTAATTGGAATAATGTCATGTGAACGCGAAGCATAAATTCCAAAGTGCCCTGCTTCGTTAGCCACACCACGGATATGGGTTCGGTAATGAGTTGTCGGCGAAACTTCATGCACCGTTACATCGATATCCATTTTTGCAATTCTGATGAATTGTTCTTTAATGACATCAGCCTTTAAATGGCGCTGATATGGCAGATTCAAATGCTGGAAATCGCAGCCACCACATTTGCCGGCATAAGCACATGGCGGCGCGATTCTTTCGGGTGAACTTTCGATAACCTCTAAAACATTGGCACGTAGAAAGCCTTTAGCTTTGCTGGTTACTTCGATCTCAACCAATTCTCCAGGAGCGGTATCGCGAATAAAGATAACTTGCCCTTCATTACGGGCAATAAAGTGGCCGCCATGAGCGACCTTTTCAACGCGAACCTGCATTGCCTGAGTTTAAGGTGTAGTCTGCTATTCCTATGCACGTTGTAATTATGGGCTGCGGTCGAGTTGGTTCTTCTATTGCACTAGAACTCGAATCTGCTGGCATCTCTGTTTCAATCATCGATCAATCACGCGAAGCATTCCGTCGCCTTGGCGGCTCCTTTCAAGGTGAAACCGTTACCGGTATCGGCTTTGATCGAGATATTTTGATTGAGGCTGGAATCGAACGCGCTGATGCATTCGCTGCGCTATCTGATGGCGATAACTCAAATATTTTGGCAGCGCGCGTAGCTCGCGAAATCTTTGGCGTAAAAAATGTTGTCGCACGTATTTATGATCCAGCTCGCGCGGAAATTTATCAGCGCTTAGGCATTCCAACTGTTGCCACAGTTACTTGGGCAACTGAGCAAGTTTTACGTCGCCTACTTCCTGGTGGTTCTCGCGGTGAATGGCGCGACCCATCTGGCAAAGTCGCGCTCCTTGAAGTTAGCGTTCACCAATCATGGCTTGGACATCCAATCTCTGAAGTTGAAGCACGCACTCAAGCACGTGTTGCATTCTTAACTCGTCTTGGCGATGCCTTTATCCCTGACGAACATACTGTTCTGCAAGAAGGCGACCTACTACATGTAATGGCGCATGATTCAGATATTGATTCAGTAACCAGCACTTTGAACGCGGAGGTTAACTAATGAAGGTTGCCATCGCCGGTGCTGGAAATGTTGGTCGCTCAATTGCGCGCGAACTTATCGCCAATGGCCACCATGTAATGCTTATTGATAAAGATCCAAAGGCAATGAAACTGGAATCAGTTGCAGAAGCCGAATGGGTTATGGCTGATGCCTGCGAAATCGCTGCTCTTGATAATGCAAAGCTAGATCAATGCCAAGTATTAGTTGCGGCTACTGGTGATGACAAAGTTAATTTAGTTGCATCATTATTGGGTAAAACTGAATATGGTGTTCCGCGCGTAGTCGCCCGTGTAAACCATCCAAAAAATGAGTGGATGTTTGATTCATCATGGGGCGTTGATGTTTCAGTTTCAACTCCAAGAATTATCTCAGCACTAGTGGAAGAGGCGGTAAGCGTTGGAGATGTTGTTCGCCTATTCTCATTCCGAAAAGGTCAAGCAAATTTAGTTGAAATCACTCTGCCCGATAATGCTAAGTGTTGTGGCAAAACAGTTGGCGAGATTGAACT
>JALQWD010000175.1 GCA_023260175.1 Candidatus Nanopelagicaceae bacterium
TATCTACTTTCAGATTTTGGGGCGAGGAGCATGTCACACAGACTCCCGTGCCACTGAACAGTGTTCCGGAAGATGGCATGTTGAATGGCAGCGCCTGGGAGACAACATTTCCCGTATTGTCAAGAATCTTCGCCTGCTTAACAAGTTTCTTGATTGCAGCAGGATCGAGTTCGCGATATTCCTTCCACTCTGTTAAGTGGAGGATCAAATCAGCGCCAGATACTGCATCTTCAATCTTCTCTGCAAAGTTAAGCGCCGGGAAGCGCTTACGTGCAGGTTCGATGCCCTTTGGATCGTGAATAACTACCTGCGCGCCAACTGCATGAATCTGAGCTGCAATATCAAGTGCAGGGGAGTCACGCACATCGTCTGAATCTGGCTTAAATGTTGCGCCGAGAACTGCAATTTTGAATGACTTTAGATCTAAACCAAGTTCTTTTTCGACCACATTAATTACGCGCTTACGTGCACGTAAGTTAATTGCATCAATATCCTTAAGGAATTCAACTGCTTGTGATGCGCCAAGTTCCTCTGCTCGAGCCATAAATGCGCGGATATCTTTTGGTAAACAACCGCCACCAAAACCAATACCTGCCTGTAAGAAACGGTTACCAATTCGTGGGTCATATCCAATTGCTTTTGCAAGCACAGTTACATCTCCACCCGCAGTCTCGCAAATTTCAGCCATCGCATTAATGAATGAGATTTTTGTTGCAAGGAAAGAGTTAGCAGATACTTTAACTAGTTCAGCTGTTGGCAGATTTGCGCGAACCCAAGGGGTGCCTTCTTGTAAATTAACAGCATAAACTTTTTTCAGTAGTTCTTCAGCTGAATCGGAAGTTACGCCAACTACTAAACGATTTGGACGAAGAGTGTCTTCTACAGCAAAACCTTCGCGTAAGAATTCTGGATTCCACGCCAATTCGGTATGAGCTGGAATAGTTTCGGCAAGCGCTTGCGCTGTTCCTACCGGCACAGTTGATTTACCAACCAAGAGTGAACCCGGTTTTGCAACTGCAGCAACTGCCGCGAATGCACTTTTAACGTAACTTAAATCGGCAGCTAGTCCATCTTTCATTTGTGGCGTACCTACGCAGATGAAGTGAACATCGCAATCTGCAATCTCTGCATAATCTGTTGTGAACTTTAGCTTTCCACCTTGAACATGCTTAGAGAGAAGCTCAGGTAGCTCTGGCTCATAGAACGGAAGTTCACCGCGAGATAGCGCTTCAATCTTTGAAGGATCGTTATCTACGCCAACTACATCTAGACCAAGTTCGGCCATGCAGGCAGCATGAGTTGCGCCTAGATAGCCGGTGCCAATTACCGAGATTTTCATGTTGGGGAGTTTAATACTTAATCTGGCCGCAGAGGTTTTCACTTGCGGTAGATGTTTTAAATTTATCAATCACACTAGGAGATGCCGAAGCCTTCTTCTTACTGCTAGGTGATGGTGAAGCCTTATCGACAACCGGTAAATCATTACGCAATCTGTCGAAAAGCTCTGGCGCTAGCGTTTCATGCCAAATAACGACGGATCCCAAACCGGATACATAACCATTTGCAGTACCCAATGGAATTGTCATTGTGCGCATCTTGCCCGGAGTTAAGTTACGAATCTGTTTTGCTAAATTGACGATATCGCCTTGGCTAAGAGTTTCGTCAGTCTTTACTGTTTTAAATACGGCGGAGATTAGATTCTTAACTTTGAATGGATTTAACAAGACACCGGTACTTGTTGCCTTGCGGAAAACTGCAGAGACGAATTGTTGTTGGCGTTGCATACGTCCAATATCTCCGAGGCCATCGAAGTCACGAGTACGAACATATTTAAGTGATTCAATTCCATTAAGAGTGTGAACTCCGGCAGACATAACCAAGTGGCTCTTTGGATCATTAATTGCAACTTTGGAACAGACTTGAATACCTCCAAGAGCATCAACAACATTCTTAAATCCTGCAAAGTTAACTTCTACGTAATGATCAATTCGGAGATCGGTCTTCGCTTCAATTGTTTGAATTAATAACGGCGCGCCGCCCCACGCAAATGCTGCATTGATCTTTGCATCGGTTGCAGGAATCTGTGTCTTGCCATCTAAACCTGTGTGCGCTGGAACAGTTACCAAACTATCGCGGGGGATAGAGATAACAACTGCGTTATCGCGTGACTTACTAATATGAACTAACATCATGGTGTCTGAACGGGCGCCAGCTGCAGTCTTTGTGCTTCCTACTCGTAGTTGGCGAAGTTCCGCCGCTGAAAGTCCTTCGCGGGTATCAGAACCAACAACTAAATAGTTAACCGCGCTTGAAGCACGTTCAGGTCGGTCAATTAAATTATTGAAAACACTTACTCGATTGATCGCACCACTTATGCGACTTAAACCGAGCCATGAGAAAGCAGAGATCAAGACAATGCCCACAGATGTCCAGGTGAGGTACTTGATTGCTTTAGGTGATTTCACGGGCGAAAGCCTACAAGAGCGAGCTGAACACGATAGCGTTTCCCCGTTATGACCGAGGTGACGTCCAGCGCAGTCTCAGTAATTCTTCCAGTTTTGAACGAAGAGGATTATTTAGAGCAGGCAGTAAGCGCAATCCTTAATCAGGATTTCAAGGGAGATATTGAAGTCGTTCTGGCTATTGGTCCATCTAAAGATCGCACCCTTGAAGTTGCCAAGAAAATTTCAGCAAATGATTCAAGAGTAAAGATTGTAGATAATCCAACTGGACGTACCGCCGCAGGATTAAACCTTGCGATAGCCAATTCAAATTTTCCGATTATTGTCCGAGTAGATGGTCATGCAAACATTCCAGCGAATTACATTTCCATTGCCGTTGAATTGCTAGACAAAACCGGTGCGGTAAATGTTGGCGGAGTTATGGCGGCTGAGGGACAGACACCTTTTGAAAAAGCAGTTGCCGGTGCAATGCGCAGTCCACTCGGAGTCGGTGCTGCAAAATTTCATACGGGTGGCAGCGCTGGCGAGAGCGACACTGTTTACTTGGGTGTCTTTAAACGTGAAGCCGTGAATGCAATTGGCGGTTTTGATGAACATTTCACTCGTGCTCAGGATTGGGAACTTAATTTCAGGTTACGAAAAAATGGCGGAAAAATATATTTTGATCCACGATTAACCGTTACTTATCGCCCTAGACGCTCATTAAGCGCGCTTTCAAAGCAATATTTCGAATATGGTCGCTGGCGTCGCGTGGTCTCTAGAACACATAAGGGGACAATCAATTTAAGATATTTAGCACCGCCATTTACTGTGCTCGGCACTTCAGCCTCGTTAATTGCTGGTCTGATTAATCCACTATTTTTTATTCCAGCAGGGGTATATGGAGCCTTCTTAATCTTGGCATCAGCAAAGATTGGTAGATCAATCAAGGAACGGATTTATTTACCGGCTATCTTGCTAACAATGCATTTCAGTTGGGGAGTAGGTTTTATTACATCTACTCGCCGCTTTGTCAGGTAGCCTTGCCCATATGAAAAAGCCGGTCGAGGTTTACGAACCATTTCGCGCTGGCCTACCCCCATTAGGTAGATATTGGCGCTCGCTATGGGCTCGACGTTCCTTCATGAACGAATATGCCCGCTCAGAACTTCATGCCAGCCATTTCGATTCAATTTTTGGCCAACTTTGGTTGATTATCAACCCGCTTCTTTTATCAGCGATTTATTTCGTATTGATCAAAATAATTGCAGGAAATGCAGATAGCACTCGCTACGCACATTTAACTGCAAGTCTCTTTCTTTTCTATTTGGTAAGCAACGCTATGAATAGTGGTACTAAATCTGTTACTTCAAGTGAAAGCTTGATTCTCAACACTGCTTTCCCGAGAATTGCACTTCCACTATCGACCACAATTGTGGCGTTGTTTAAATTCTTACCAACCATTCCGGTTTTCTTGCTAATCAAATTTACGATGGGTTTACCATTTGATTGGAATATGTTGTGGGGAGTAGTTGTAGTTTTGGTAGCCCTGGTATTTGGTCTTGGAGTTGCAATTTTGATCTCTGCAGCCAATGTGTATGTACGTGATATTTCAAATTTCTTGCCATATTTAAATCGCACACTTCTATATGTTTCTCCAGTTCTATTTGAAGCATCAAGCGTCAGCGATAAGTTGGCATTCTTAAAGAATATCAATCCATTCTTTCCAATTTTGGATACCTGGTCACGAGTTATGGTTCATAACGAAAGCCTGGCTTGGGGCGAAGTCGGAAAAGCTGCAATCTGGGCTTTTGGCACTTTCATAATCGGAACATATTTATTTCTTTCCCGTGAGCGAGAGTTTGCCGTCCGTGTTTGATCAACATAAAGCTGGCGAAATCGCCGTTTCAGTTCAAAACCTTGGACTTATTTACAAGACCACAATTGATAAAAAGCTCTCGCTCTCTAATCGCATCAAGCATCTAGGTCGTGGCACAAAGCAGACCCGAATAATTAATGCACTTGATGGCGTTAATCTAGATGTTGATTACGGCAGTGTGCTTGGCGTAGTTGGTGCAAACGGCGCAGGTAAATCAACAATGATGCGCGTGATTTCAGGAATTCTTCCGCCATCTAGTGGACGCGTTGAGGTTTACGGAAAAGTATCAACACTTCTTGCGCTCGGTGTTGGATTTAATAAGCAACTTACTGGCCGAGAAAATGTAATTTTGGGTGGCTTGGCTTCTGGCTTATCTCGAGATGAAATTGAAGCGCACTTTGAAGAGATTGCAGATTTTGCTGAACTTGGCGAGGCAATTGATGCGCCAATGCGTACCTACTCTTCAGGTATGTATGCACGCCTGGGTTTCTCAGTTGCCGTAACCGTTAAGCCGGATATTTTGATTGTCGATGAAGCGCTAAGCACAGGCGATGCACGCTTTAAAGAGAAGAGTCTCAATAAATTAAAAGAGCTACGTGGCGATAATCGTGCCCTGATCTTGGTAAGCCATGGTCTTGGCACAATTCGCGATGTTTGTAACGATGTTGCCTGGCTACATAAAGGCAAGTTAATTCAACGCGGCAAACCTGATGATGTAGTTGATGCATATCAAGATTTCCTCGCGGTCGGAAAGAGCGCAGTTGTTAATGAGGACGTTTAAGAGTCTTCTCGCTCTAACTATTCTCATCGCGGTTGCAGCTCCTGCAAATGCGGCAGAATCTTTTACATTTACTGGCAATGGTTTTGGTCATGGCGTAGGCCTCAGCCAAATTGGTGGAAAAGCCATGGCGTTAGAAGGTAAGAGCGCCGAAGAAATCTTGAAGTATTACTACACGGGAGTAACTGTTGAGCCCGTATCCGATTGGTATGACGTAAGAGTCAACATTGGACATCAACTTACTAGTGCCACTATTCAGTTGGTAAGTACTACTGGATTCATAAAGATAAACGATTACATCATTAATGAAAAAGGCGTCGTTGCATACTTTAAATATTCCACATTAGGAATAACGACGACAATTAGAAAATCTAAAGTAACCGTCGCAACTCTGCCACCATTAAAAGAGATCTCAATTCTTTGGAGTGGAACTAGATTCTTAGATGGTGAATCAGCGGTAGTCGCATTTAATCCCGGCAAATCGCTCCGTTACAAATATGGACAGATGAATCTGTTAGTAGTTGGCAAGTATTTTGAAGCTACAAATACGTTGCGTTTAAAAGATGAGTATTTATATGGCGTTTCTGAGGTATCCAGTTCATGGCCAACAGAGATGCTCCGTGCTCAGGCAATCGCTGCGCGCACCTATGCGGTAGCTAAGGCTGGAATTTATAGACCAAGCTGTGATTGCGACCTTTACGGAACAATCCAGGATCAACTTTTTGTGGGTATGACTAAGTTGAACGAGGGTAAGTACGGTGCGCTTTGGAAGGCGGCTGTTGATTCAACCAGCGTAGATGAAGAGAATGGCTTAACAATTACTTATATGGGTAATCCAATAAATGCTTACTACACATCATCTTCAGGGGGCATGACCGAGAGCTCCTTAAACGCATTTGGTACCGCTTTCGATTACTTACAACCCGTTGCTGATCCAGTTAGTTTAGATCCGGTTAGAAATCCAAACTATGCTGCTTGGAAGCGGACCATTAATGGCCTAGTCGTCGCAAAGGCATTTGGGCTACTTGATGTTCAGAAATTAGTAATTCAAGATAAGCGAATTGAAGCTACATCATTAAATGGAACAAAAGTTTCATTGAGACTTGAAACATTTAGATCAAGGACAGGCTTGCCATCCTCGTTCTTTGTAATTTCTTAGTTCGAATGCAGAATAGAGTTTAGGCCGCCCCAAGATCCAGTTTTTGAAACAACTTCTAAAGCACCGCTTTGAGAGTTGCGACGGAAAAGTAAATTATCTCCTCCGCTTAATTCAGCGGCTTTAACAATAACTCCATCCGGCAAAGTAACTTTCGCTGCGGCAGTTACATAGGTTCCAGCTTCAACTACGCAATTATTTCCAAGTGAGATTCCTAAACCTGAATTTGCGCCCAGCAATGATTTTTCACCGATAGAGATAACTTGCTTACCGCCGCCAGATAGCGTTCCCATGATTGAGGCGCCACCTCCGATATCGCTGCCATCGCCAACGACAACTCCAGCAGAGATACGACCTTCAACCATTGAAGTGCCAAGAGTTCCGGCATTGAAATTCACGAAACCTTCATGCATGACTGTTGTACCGCTAGCAAGATGCGCACCTAGTCGTACACGATCAGCATCTGCAACGCGAACTCCAGAAGGAATCACGTAATCAACCATTCTTGGGAATTTATCTACCGAGTAAACGGTCACTTGCCCATACTTCGCTCGTAACTTTGCGCGAACCATTTCGAACCCTTCAACTTCGCAAGGACCAAAGTTTGTCCAAACTACATTTGCGAGTAATCCAAAAATCCCATCTAGGGATTGGCCATGCGGCTTAACTAAACGATGGGAGAGTAGGTGTAGTCGCAGGTATGCATCTTTTGCATCTGCAGGAGCCACATCAGTATCAATTTGGATTGAAACTACTTCGCGCTTAACCCCGCGAATTTCATCTACGCCAGCCAGGGCAGATAGCTCTGCTGATGGCGCGCCACTTATCGGTGCGAGCGCTGGGCTTGGATACCAAACATCCAGCACCACTCCGCTTTTGGTGATTGTCGCAATACCGTGACCTGATGCAATAGACATGGGCGCATATTAGTCTGTGCAGATGCATATCAGCGTCTTCTGCTCATCGTCACCGACAATCGATGAGAAGCACATCCAATTGGCCAGCGATTTAGGCGCGGGTATTGCCTCGCGCAATTGGAATTTAGTTTCCGGCGGTGGACGTATCTCCAGCATGGGGGCAGTTGCAAAGGCAGCCCGAGCGGGTGGCGCCAAAACAATCGGAGTTATTCCAGAGCAATTAGTAAAGATTGAATTTGCTGATCATGACTCAGATGTTTTGCACATAGTAAAAGATATGCGCGAGCGCAAAGGAATGATTGAAGAATTATCTGATGCGTTTGTCGTTCTACCTGGCGGAGCCGGAACGCTCGAAGAACTCTTCGAGATTTGGGTAGGGCGATATCTAAAGTTCCACAACAAACCAATTGTTATTTTGGATCCATTTGATTTATATAAACCTTTGCTTGAATTGATCAATCATTTAGAAGGCGAGAATTTCGTCAAACCAGGCATGCAAGAGCTAATTTTCTGGGCGCGCTCAGTTGATGAAGCGCTCAATCACATCGCCGTTAAGTAAACTTTGCAATTGTGGAGCGTCTAATTATTGAAGTCATTCAATCGCTCCCTGAGGAGTACCAATTTGTGCTCCGTGCACATTATTTAGGGAATAAGAGCGCAGAAGAGATTGCGAAAATTCTCGGAGTTCCTGCCGAATCTGTGGCGCGCATCATCAAAGCGGGCAAGGCTGCGCTGGCAAAGGAATTGGGTATCTAAAGCCGATTTGTTAGGCAGCCACCCAATGCGAGATAATCTCCCTCTAGAACCACGGAGGGTTTAAATATGGCAGCAATGAAGCCGCGCACAGGTGATGGACCAATGGAAGTCACCAAAGAGGCTCGTAGCCTTGTAATGCGTATCCCTCTAGAAGGTGGCGGACGCTTAGTCGTCGAATTAAACGCAGAGGAAGCAGCCAACCTCGGTAGCTGCCTTCAGGCTGCAGTGCAATTAATTAAGAAGTAATCTAAAAATCGCGTCACTCGTAGTAGTTTTACGCGCATGTTAACTTTCAAGCGTGCAGATCAGCTCTCAAAAAAAGCTAATCAAATCTTCTTGCCAGTAATAGATGGCAAAGTTAGTGCGCCTGAAATCGCTAAATTATTCCAGCTGGAATTGAGCGATGAGTTAGCTTTCTTCGCACCAAGCGATAAGCCGCTGAAGGCAGGAGAAATTTTCGAAATACCGGTTAGCGCAGATGGGTATAAGTGCGAGCGACTTAGCTTTGTATCGCTCGGCAAAGCATCAAATCAAGAACTTCGATCAGCAGGCGCTGCGCTTGGCAGAAAACTTCGTGGCAAAAACGATTTAGTATTTGTAAATCTTGCCCTCAAATCAAATGATGCTAAGAGTTTTCTAATCTCTTCAAATCTTGGCAACTTCACTTGGAGCTTAAAGAGCGGCGCTAAAGAGGCAACTTCAATACTAGAGGTTTCACGACTTGATGAAAGCACTGCACATAATGCACAAGTTATTTCTGAAGCGGTAAATCGCGCTCGCCAATTAATTCATACACCTTCTAATATTAAGAATCCCGAATGGATTGCAAAGCAAGCTAAGAAATATGCAAACGGAGCAAAGGTAGAAGTTAAATCTGGCGTAGCTCTTAAAGAATTTGGTGGCCTACGTGCCGTAGGCGGTTCTTCTCCAAAGCCTGGTCCGCGTTTTATCAAAATGTCTTACGCTCCAAAGAAAGCAGGAGCGAAACATATTGTTATCGTTGGTAAAGGAATTACTTACGACACCGGCGGCATTTCGCTAAAACGACCTTACGACATCATGACACCGATGAAGAGCGACATGGCTGGCGCTGCTGCTTGTTTAGCTGTAATGAGCGCGCTAAAAGATATTAAAGCAAATGTAAAAGTAACCGCACTATTAATGTGCGCTGAGAATGCAATCTCTGCAACCGCGCAACGTCCTGGCGATGTAATTACCCATTACGGCGGCAAAACAGTGGAAGTGCTAAATACAGATGCCGAAGGGCGCCTAGTTCTGGCAGATGGTCTCGCATACGCTGTAAAGAATCTAAAACCTGATTACTTACTAGATATTGCGACGTTAACAGGATCAGCTACTTTAGGTTTAGGAAAGCAATACGCTGCGCTTTATTCACGTGATAAGAAATGGATTAAAGATCTTCGCGAAGCCGGAGATAAATCTGGTGATCGCGTTTGGCATATGCCGCTTATTGATGACTATCAGGAAGCTCTTGAGTCAGATATTGCAGACATCAATCACACTGCAGATAAAGGAGATTTCAACGCAGGCTCCGTTACCGCAGCGCTCTTTCTCGAACAGTTTGTTGATGACATCAACTGGGCACATTTAGATATTGCAGGCGTAGGTCGAGCCGAATCTGATTCTGGAGAGAATCCAAAGGGCGGTACCGGTTGGGGAGTTCGTTTACTTCTCGAATGGATTGGAACTTTTAAATGAAATTTGATTTAGCGCAATTTTCTGACACCTATATTCCAGAGGATCCACATCAAAGCGCCGCACGTGAAAAGGGAATTGAGCTAGGAATAGTTGACGCCACTCCTGGTTCTGGTGCTTATTTAAAATATGTTGCTTCACTTATCTCCGCGCAATCAGTGGTTGAAATCGGAACCGGTTCTGGAGTCGGAACACTCTGGTTGCTAAAAGGTGTAATGAATTCTGGTGTAATCACAACTATTGATCCAGAAGTACAGCACATACAGATTGCAAAGCAAGTTTTTGCAGATGCTGATATTGCGCCCAACAGATATCGTTTAATAACCAGCGAATATCTAGATGTGATGCGAAAGCTTGCAGATCGTGGTTACGACTTGGTGGTATTCCGCGGAAATCCAGAAGATATTTTGGATGTAATCGATGAAGCTCATCGTATTCTTCGAGTGGGTGGAATCTTGGCAATAGATCACTTCTTCGGTGGCGGAAAAGTTCCGGATCCAGCCCAGAGAGATCCAAAGACTGTCGCTCTAAGGGATGCTGGTAAATTCTTAAAGAGTCAGAGCGAAACCTGGTCAATCTCACTAAATCCAGTTGGAGATGCAGTTTTACTAGCGACCAAACTCTAAATACTCTTAGACCATGTTCGGAGATGTCGGTT
>JALQWD010000178.1 GCA_023260175.1 Candidatus Nanopelagicaceae bacterium
CGGTGCAATGCCACTTTCAACAGCTAGCTAATTTTTAATATCCTCCTTCAAGAAAATAAAAAACCCGCCGAATATTCGGCGGGTTTTTTATTTAGAGTTCTTAGTGAGAGTGTCCACCAGGTCCATGTGAGTGGCCATGTCCGCCAGCAGATTCTGGTGCCTCATCTGCAGGACGTTCGAATACAACTGCTTCAGTTGTAATAAACATCGCGGCAATTGATGCGGCATTAGCAAGCGCTGAACGAGTTACCTTAACTGGATCGATAACGCCGTCTTTAGCTAAGTCGCCGTAAACATCGGTTGCTGCATTGAAGCCTTCATTAGCCTTCATAGCGCGAACCTTCGCAACAACAACGTAACCTTCAAGGCCGGCATTTTCAGCGATCCAACGAAGTGGTTCGTCGCATGCCTTGCGAACTAACCGAACACCAACAGCCTTATCGCCTTCGAAGCCAAGATCGCCTTCGAGTGCATCTGCGGCATGTACTAGCGCTGCGCCTCCGCCAACAACGATGCCTTCTTCAACTGCGGCACGGGTTGCAGAAATCGCATCTTCTAGACGGTGCTTCTTCTCTTTTAGTTCTACTTCAGTATGTGCGCCAACTTTGATTACACAGACGCCGCCAGCAAGTTTTGCTAAACGTTCTTGTAGTTTGGTGCGATCCCAATCTGAATCGGTAATATCAATCTCTTTGCGAAGTTCTGAAATACGATCCATAACGCGCTGCTTCTCGCCAGAGCCATCAACGATTGTGGTGTTATCTTTATCAAGAACCACACGACGTGCGCGGCCAAGAACTTCTAGGCCAACCTGATCAAGCTTCATACCAATATCGGTGGTAACAACTGTTGCACCGGTAAGAATTGCCATATCTTCAAGCATCGCTTTACGACGATCTCCAAAGCCTGGCGCCTTAACAGCTGCAGAGTTAAATACTCCGCGCATCTTGTTAACTACTAGAGTTGAAAGCGCTTCACCTTCAACATCTTCAGCGATGATAAGTAGTGGCTTTGAAGCCTGAGCTACCTTCTCAAGGATAGGCAGAAGTTCAGCTAAAGCTGAGATTTTGCCTGCAGTAATCAAGATATATGGATCATCTAGAACAGCTTCCATACGATCGGTATCAGTTACGAAATATGGCGAGATAAAGCCCTTATCGAACTGCATACCTTCGGTGAAATCTAATTCAAGCGCTGTGGTTGATGATTCTTCAACTGTAATAACGCCATCTTTGCCAACTTTTTCCATAGCTTCAGCAATTAGTTCGCCAATTGCACGATCCTGTGCAGAGATAGTTGCAACGTTTGCGATCTGCTCTTTACCGCTGATTGGAGTTGCGTGCGAGCGCAGTGTTTCTGAAACCTTTGCTACCGCTGCTTCAATACCCTGCTTAAGATCCATTGGCTGAGCGCCAGCTGCAAGGTTACGTAGACCTTCTTTAACCATTGCTTGTGCAAGCACGGTTGCAGTTGTGGTTCCATCACCAGCAACATCGTTAGTCTTTGTCGCAACTTCCTTAACTAGCTGTGCGCCCATGTTCTCTGCTGGGTCAGATAGTTCAATCTCTTTTGCAATTGTCACGCCATCGTTTGTGATTGTTGGTGCACCAAAAGACTTTGAGATAACTACGTTACGACCCTTTGGGCCAAGCGTTACCTTTACGGTGTCAGCAAGAATGTTGACGCCGCGCTCCATAGCGCGACGAGCAACTTCATCAAAATGTAATTGCTTTCCAGCCATTATTTAATTCCTATTTTCTACTTTTTTACTATTTTTCAACGATAGCTAGGATGTCGCGAGCAGATAGAACAAGTAGATCGTCAGCGCCGACCTTAACTTCTGTTCCGCCGTACTTGCTATATAGAACTACGTCTCCAACTTTTACATCCATTGGAACGCGAACGCCATCATCAAATCGGCCAGGTCCTACAGCTACAACGGTGCCCTCTTGTGGCTTCTCTTTTGCAGTATCTGGAATAACTAGACCTGATGCAGTTGTCTGCTCCGCGCTTGCTGGCTTAACAACAATGCGATCTTCAAGTGGCTTGATGCCCATTGATTGCTCCTTTTATCTATATTTCCGCTAATACCCGGGATTAGCACTCGCCGGGCTACAGTGCTAAATAGTAATAAAAGCGCGCTTAAAACGCCAAAGCGGAGTCTGCCAGCGCACCCTTTGGCGCTATTCCGCCTGAAACCATCAATGAGCCCAATGAGGCGACCATGGCCCCGTTATCGGTACATAGACCAGGGCTTGGGATATGAAGTCGCACTCCGGCTTTGGCGCAACGTTCCTCTGCCACTGTTCGCAATCTGGAATTAGCTGCGACTCCACCTGCAATTACCAAGCGATCAATTCCGGAATCCTTGCAAGCGCGCAATGATTTCTGAAGCAATACATCAACAACAGCTTCTTGAAATGATGCCGCAACATCTGTGCGAACATGGTTTGGAGTCTGTTCTAAATATCTGGCAACTGCAGTCTTAAGTCCGGAGAATGAGAAATTAAAAGGACGAGTGCGCCAATCTTCAGCGGTTGTTAAGCCGCGTGGAAAATCAATATTGATCTGCCCGAATGCTGCCTCTTTATCAATAGCTGGTCCGCCAGGAAAACCTAAATTCATAATGCGTGCAATTTTGTCGAATGCTTCTCCGGCTGCATCATCCATGGTTGCGCCAAGTTTCTTAACATCATTTGTAATGTTATTTACTTGCAAGATTGATGAGTGCCCACCACTAACTAAGAGTGCGATAGTTGGTTCAATCTCTTCTTCGTGTGTTAGGTAATCAACAGCGATATGTGATGAGAGATGGTTGACGCCATAAAGCGGCTTATCAAGTGCGGTAGCCAAACCTGTTGCACCTGCTACGCCAACTAGTAGCGCTCCAATAAGTCCAGGACCTTCGGTAACTGCAATTGCATCTACATCAGATAACTTAACGTTTGCATCTTGCAGAGATTGGCGCAGAACATTTAAGAAAGCCTCTAAATGTGCGCGGCTAGCAATTTCAGGAACTACCCCGCCAAAGCGCGCATGTTCATCCATGCTTGAAGAAATCACGTTTGCTAAAAGTTTGCGGTCGCGAACGATTCCAATTGCAGTCTCATCGCATGAAGTTTCGATGCCAAGAACTAGGCTCATAGTCCACGCCTCATAATCTGCGCATCCCGGCCATATCCATAGTAATTCTTGCGGATATTCAAGGTCTCATAACCCAGCGCCGTATATAGCGAAATCGCGTTTTCGTTACTTATATCCACTTCTAGCATCATTGCGATTGCGCCTCGTGCTTTAGCCCAAGATTCCAATCGAGCGATCAATTCTTTTGCAATTCCACTGCGGCGAAAATCTGGATGCACCGCGATAGTCATAATGTCACCTTCGCCGCCTGCATTAGGTAGAAATGCGCCAGCATAAGCAATGATTTGGTTATCGCTTTCGCCCACCAAAAAAAATCTGGTTGCTTTGCCGATCTCTGCTCTAAATTGTTCAGTTGGCCATGCTGTGTGCGGAAAATATTCGCGATCCAGTGAGACCAGTACTGGAATATCTAAAGCAGTAGCTTCGCGGTAGGTAATCATTTGCGATCCGCCGTTGCTACTGCATCCGGATGACGTAAATACATCGGTTCATCAACGTGGGCCAAGGTAGGAAATGAAATTAGCTTTGGATAAAGATTCTCTGTATCTGAAGTCAATGAATACTTAAGTGCGCCTTCGCCAAAGATTGGCAGATTAGGAATCTCAGTTGGCGCGGTTACGAAAGGATCTCCCATTCGCTTACCGTCAACATACTTTGCCCAATACAACTCTTTGCGTCTGGCGTCTGTGGCCACAATAAATTCAGGTAAATCTATTCCATGCGCAATTGCATCTAATGAGCAGACTCCGTGAACCGGCAATCCTTGGGCAAATGCAAAGCTCTGAGCAAAAACTATTCCGGTACGTAATCCGGTAAATGGCCCTGGCCCCATTCCAACTATTACTTGATCGATATTTTCTCTTGCGGCAAGGGCGCCAAATTTCGCAAGAACATCGCCATGCGTTGTCGCGCCATCTTCAATTTGCTGCCAGAGTAATTGCTCGCCTTTAATGATCGCAAATTGGGTACGTGCTGTTGCGGTATCAATTGCCAGAATGGTTTTCATAGCGAAAATCCCTGCCAGCGCGGGCCATGTCCTACAAAACTAACTTCGCGAATATCGCTATCTCGATTGATGTGAACCTCTAGAAAATCGCTAGAAATATGATCAACTAGCTCTCCACCCCATTCGATAACCGTAATTGAGCTCTCGGCATTTAAATCTAAATCTTCCAATTCAAAAAGCGGATTTGCACCTGCTAATAGACGGTAGGCATCCATATGAATTAATGGTGGGTTTGATTTGTAGCTACGCGCGATCACAAATGTTGGAGATGTGACTTCATCAATTCCAAAATGGGCAGCAATACCTTTGGTGAGCTCGGTTTTACCTGCACCTAGCGGGCCGATAAGTGCCACAACATCGCCCACTTTAAGTTCTGCACCTAGCTTGCGGCCAAGCTCTTGCATCTCTTCGGGGGTATTAATTTTCATATGTGCGTTTAATCCTTGGCGCCATACGTGTTGTTATTTCATAAGTAATAGTTGAGCATGCTTTCGCCCAATCATAAGCATCGTAATTATCACCAATTACGGTTACCCAATCGCCAGATTTAGCACTGCTATTAGCTCCAAGGTCAACAGCGATCTGATCCATTGAAACTCGACCAATTAACGGTGCACTCTGGCCATCGAAAGTAACACCAGCACCAATTGCATTGCGCGGGATTCCATCTGCATAGCCCAGCGCCACAATGCCAATTTTGGTATTTGATTTAGTTGATACCGTCGCGCCATAACCAACTGGATGGCCAGCAGGAAGTTCTTTTACTACGACTAACTTTGCGCGAACCTTCATGATTGGCTTTAAGTTTTCATCTTTGCCTAGTGGCGACATTCCATACATCGCAAGCCCCACACGAACCATGTCATATTTTGCTTTGGTATTTGAAAGCGTTGCTGCAGTATTTGATATATGTCTTAGCGGTTTGATTCCTAAAGCCTGTAGCTCTATAACTTTAGCCTCGAAGTTCTCAATCTGTGTTTGATTCTGAGGCTCATTTGGCTCATCCGCACGCGCAAAGTGCATCATGATTCCGACGACTTTGCTCAAATCTCTATTTAATAGCTCTGGCCATTCATTTGAAAAGCCATTACGTCCCATGCCAGTCTCTACTTTAAGATGAATTTTCGCGCCTGAAATAGCGTTTACCTCATCAAAAACCGCGAGCGAAGAGACTCCTATTTCAATATTTAAAGCAACAGCTTTTGCATAATCAAGACCTGGAGCATTTAACCAAGCAAGTACCGGCGCTTTGATCCCCGCTTCACGTAGGGTAATTGCCTCTTCCAAAAGTGCTGTTCCTAAATAATCAGCACCAGCTTCGACCGCCGCTTCTGCACAAGGAATCAGTCCATGGCCATACGCATCTGCTTTAACTACCGCAAGTACCGGTACTCCGGCTTTTTCCTTAATATATTTAAAGTTTGTTTTAAGCGCCTTTAAATCAATTAGTACTTCTCTCATCGCTCTATAACCACCATGGCAGATGCAATCCCTGCATCATGTGAAAGCGTTAGGTGCACATCTGCCCCATCGATTAAGTCAGCTATTTGATTACGGAAAAGAAATACCGGGCGACCACTTTCAAGATTTACAACTTCGCAGTCTTGCCAATTCAAACCCGCAGGAACATGAAGGGCTTTTGCCAGCGCTTCTTTTGCTGCAAATCGCGCTGCCAAAGAGTTGATTCCTTTGCTCTTTTCGCCATCAGTAAATAATCTATCTTTAAGTCCAGGTGTGCGCTCTAGCGATTCTTGAAAGCGCGCGATATCAACTACATCTATACCAATGCCATCGATCATATTTACCTAGTTTGCTTCTCTGAAGGGACAAATCTATCTACGGCGATAACCATAACTAAGAGCGCGCCACCGATAAATAATCCGCCAACTAAATCGCTAACCCAGTGGGTATTTCTAAATGCAGAGACGATACATACGCCTAATGTGAAAGCACCTGCCAACAACCCCATTGCATGTGGGTGCCATGCATCCGGATGCGAATAACGATAAAGAATATAAGCCAATACGCCCCAAGTAAGAATTGCATTGGATGCATGACCTGATGGATATGAAAGGCCGCCGGCATAAACTAAATCAACATTTAGACGTGGCTTGGTTCGTCCTACTCCAAGTTTTGCTAATCCCACCACCAGATTAAGGGCGAGAACTGCAAGGATTGAGAGGTTTAGTGGGCGCCAAGATTTAAATCTACGTGCAATAAAGAATGCAGTTATAAAGAGAATTGTTGCCGTAACGCCGCGTAGCCCTAAATTATCGATACGCAGCAAGATCATGCGCTCAAGTGAAGTTAGTGCTGGGCGATGAGTATTAAAAACCACTGCATCAAAATGAATTAGTGGACCATTGGTAATTACTTGCTGAGTAACAGCTAGAAAACCAAGAAATAAAACTCCCGCCCATTTCAATGCGCGATTAAATTGCTGGCGGCGTGGATCCACTTATTCCACCGTGACAGATTTAGCTAAATTACGCGGCTGATCAACATCAGTTCCACGTGCACATGCCATTTCATAGGCAAATACTTGAAGTGGCACAGTTGCTAATACTGGTTGCATCATCTGCGGCGAGGCCGGAATTCGAATTACATGCGCTGCTCCAGGAATTTCGATTCCTTCGGCTGCGATAGCAATAACTTTTGCGCCACGAGCACGTACTTCTTGAATATTAGAGAGCATCTTTTCATCAAGGCCATGTTCGTGTGTATTTGGCACGATCGCGATTACTGGAGTTCCCTCTTCGATAAGTGCGATTGGCCCATGCTTAAGCTCTCCGCCGGCAAAACCTTCGGCATGAATATATGCGAGTTCCTTCAATTTAAGTGCACCTTCAAGCGCAACCGGGAAGCCAACATGGCGACCTAGGAAGAGAACGGTGTCCTTATTTGCAAATTTACGAGTCAATTCTCGAAGCGGTTCTACAGTTTCAAGAATCTGTTCTAACTTTGCAGGCAGTTCAAGCATTTCATTATAAATATCTTGCACCTGCGAACTATTTAGAGTTCCACGAACTTCGCCTAAATGAAGACCAATTAAGAAAGTTGCAACGATCTGAGTAAGAAGCGCTTTTGTAGATGCCACAGCAATTTCTGGGCCAGCATGTGTATAGATAACAGCATCAGATTCACGCGGAATAGTTGAGCTGTTTGTATTGCAAACTGCCAATACTCGAGCGCCAAACTCTTTTGCATGACGTAGCGCCATCAAAGTATCCATAGTTTCGCCTGATTGAGAGATAGCGATAACTAAAGTGTTCTTATCAACGATTGGATCGCGATAACGGAACTCAGATGCAAGCTCTACCTCAACTGGCATATGCGCCCATTTTTCGATTGCATACTTTGCAACTAAACCTGCGTGATATGCGGTGCCGCATGCCAGAACCACAATCTTCTGTAGTGATTTCAACTCTGCATCACTAAGTTTTAATTCATCAAGAGAGATATGGCCATCAACCATACGTCCAAGCAAGGTATCAGCTACCGCTTTTGGTTGCTCGAATATCTCTTTAAGCATGAAGTGTGGAAATCCACCTTTTTGCGCAGCAGCTGCATCCCATGTGATTTGGTATTCGCGAGGCTTTAAGGCGTTTCCTTGTAAATCTGTAATTGAAATTGATGATGGCGTAATTGTTACAACTTCATCTTGGCCAAGTTCGACTGCACGTTTGGTGTATTCGATAAATGCAGCAACATCTGATGCCATGAAATTCTCGCCGTCGCCAAGACCAACCACCAGCGGAGAATTACGACGTACACCAACGATTAAATCTGGTTTATCGGCGTGAACTGCAAGCAATGTAAATGATCCACGTAGGCGCTTTACCGCTTCACGCATTGCAAAAGTTAAATCTCCGCCATGCTCTTTACGTAAATCGCTAAGTAAGTGCGCCACTGATTCGGTGTCAGTTTCAGATTCAAATTTATGGCCATGCTTCTCAAGCTCTGCTTTTAGCTCTGAGTAATTCTCGATAATTCCATTGTGGATTACGGCAAGCTTGCCTTCATTATCTAAATGCGGATGAGCATTGCGATCTGTTGGACCACCATGTGTTGCCCAACGGGTATGGCCAATACCTGAATGAACTTCAGGAACTGCGCCAAGTGCACCTTCTAAATTAGAAAGTTTTCCGGCTTTTTTCTCAACAAATAATTTATTAGAAGTTCCAAGTGCGATACCGGCAGAGTCATAACCACGATATTCGAGGCGACGAAGGCCTTCGATTAAAGGAGTAACTGCTGATTGTGGCCCTGTGTAACCCACAATTCCGCACACTTTACTTCCCCAGTTCTCTCTTAACTACCTCTGCAAGCTCTGTTGCAACGCTGGAGGCAAGAGTATCAGTGGAGGCTTCAACCATCACGCGAACTAAGGCT
>JALQWD010000072.1 GCA_023260175.1 Candidatus Nanopelagicaceae bacterium
TCTGCTAGTTCAGCGATGATCATGGCACTTGTTTGATCACGAGAAACAAGCGTGCCAACTTCATTGAGATTGCCATCGGTGTTGGAAAAACGATCTCAACGCTCTGATTCTCAATTCCCTTCACAATTATCTTTGCGGCGCGGTCAGCATTAATGATAAATGGCATTGGAAATGTATTTACATCTGTCATTGGAGTTTTAACAAAACCCGGAGATACAGTTTGAATAACAACATTTGTATCTCTTAGATCGGCGCGAAGTGATTCCAAGAAATTAATCTGTGCCGCTTTACTTGGTCCATAACCGCTTGAACCAGGTAAGCCGCGGAAACCTGCAACAGATGAAACACCAATAAATGTTCCTTGATTATTTGAAATCATTTTTGGGAGCACAGCCGCTGCACAACGAGCGAGCCCCACAGTATTTGTGTTGTTATGTTCCTTGAAAACATCTAAATCAAACTCTTTGGCAGACATGCGCTTCCAGAAACCTGCCATTACTAAAACTAAATCAAAATCACCGTGAGCGCTTTGATATTGGTTTGCGGCGCTAGTAACTGAAGCATCGTCTGCAACATCAATTCTGATTTCACCTTGGCTACGTGAAGATCTAACAACATTCCAGCCTTTGCGCTCTAGTTCATCTGCAACTGCAGCGCCAATTCCTGATGATGCACCAATAATCCAAGCTTTGCGCGTCATAGTTTTACAAAACCTAACTGCCAAACATCTAAATGACCGGCGCGGAATCCCGCCTCTGAATAGGCCAGGTAGTACTGCCACATTCTTTCAAATTCATCATCAAAGCCAAGAGCGCGAACTTTGCTCTGGTTTTCCATGAATTTATAGCGCCAAAGACGTAGCGATTCTGCATATCCCATTCGGATTGAACGACTATCAACTAATTTCATAGTTGATTTTGTGTACATATCTATAACTTCTCTAGAAGGAATGATTCCGCCAGGGAAGATGTACTTATGAATCCAAGTGTATGCATGTTTGGATGCCATTAGTCGATCATGTGGCATGGTGATTGCCTGTAAACCAAAGCGGCCACCGCTCTTTAAATGTTTGCTGATTGCATCGAAATAAGTTGGCCAATATTTCTCGCCAACTGCTTCGATCATTTCCACACTAACAACTGCGTCGTACTGCCCCTCTAAATCTCGGTAATCGCGAAGCTCTACAGTGATTAAATTGCTTAAACCAGCCTTCGCAATACGCGCTTCAGCTAGCTCTTTCTGTTCTTTGGAAAGAGTAATTGTGTGAACCTTTGCGCCGCGATATGCAGCTTGCATCGCTAACTGTCCCCACCCTGTACCAATTTCTAAAATATGCATTCCAGCTTTGACTCCGGCGAAATCTAAAATTCCTTCTATCTTCCTGATTTGTGCTTTAGCTAGATTTTCGAAGGTTGCTTTATCGTCACCGAAATTAGCTGCCGAGTAGGTAAGTGTTTCATCTAAGAAGAGCGCAAACATTTCATTTGAAAGATCGTAATGTCTTGAAATATTAGATTTAGATCCTTCTAAATGATTCTCTTCATGTTTTGGTTGAAATGGTTCAAAGAATTTGCGGAACTTGCGCATCCATGCCGGAACAATATGTAATAACTTTTCAGCATAAGGTGTAAGAACCTCTGCCAAATCAGGTTCAGCAACCCATTCTTTAGCCATAAAAGATTCGCCTAAACCAATCTTTAAATCATTACCTAAGCGGTTAAAGAAGTTCTCATCCAATATATGCATTGTTGGAAGTTCAGGTTTGTTGGGGCCAAGTACCTCACCATTAGGAAGTACAACGCGCACATCTACCTTCGGCGCGATGCGGCGTAATAAAACCTTGGTTACCTCAGCGCGGATATTCATAGCATTCCGCTCTGTTTTGGATGGTTTGGGCGAGGTACAACTGGTAAACGGCGTAGCCATAGCCAGATTCCATGCGCGCGAATTCGCGCCATCGCTTGTAACGTCGAAAAAGGCGTACGTAAATACGCCACAAGTCGATTCTTAATGCTTGCCTCCATTAGCTCTCCGGTGAAGCTTGCGCTAAAAACTTGAGCATTATTTTGATACAAATTTACCGACAAGACAATGTTATTTTCATCAAAGTATGTGCGGGTTTTGTATTCCCCATCGACAGTAAAGAAAGGTGAAACGTAGAACTCCTTACCTATCTGCGCATTGCCCCTTTCATCGGGGTATAAAAGGTGGGCATGGCGATCGCCATAGGTATTGTGAATTTCAAGAATTGCCCATCTAGTGCTGCCGTCGTTCTTTACACACCAGTAAACCGATAATGGATTAAATACGTATCCCGTAGTGCGTGCACTTGCAATTGCAAATAGCTTGTCACCAGGTTCTATTCTTTCACCGCGACTAATTACAAAGTGCTCGACTGCTTCGCGCATACTTTTAGCATCGCTTCCAAAATGATCTTTTGGTAGTAATTTGCTCTGTTCTTTATCTAAATCTACAAACCACATGTAATTTACAAACTTCAATTTATGTTTGAAGGGTGTGCGGCGCTGGTGGAGCACTACGCCTTTAGCTAACTTCACCATTTGGCGCCAAACTTTCGCGCAGCTTCTACACCAGATCTCGCACCATCTTCGTGAAAGCCCCAACCTAAATGCGCACCTGCAAAAGCTAAACGAGCGCCGCCTGCACCTTTCAAATACTTAGCAGCGCGTAAAGACTCAATAGTAAATACCGGATGTTCGTAGTGCATAGTCGCAATAACCTTATCTGCGGCAATATCGCCATTTAGCGTTACTACATAATCCTTTTGGCCAGGTAGGCGCATAAGTAGGTTCATCCAGTAGCTAACTAGAACTTTATTTGAATCTTTTTTGCAATCTTCCATCGCATAATTCCAAGAAGCCCGCGCTTTATTAGGTGTTGGAAGTATCGAAGAATCGGTATGTAGCACTGTTTTATTTGTTGAATATGAGACCGCAGCTAACTCAGCTCTCTCTTCATCACTTGCATCTTTAAGTAGATCTAACGCGCTATTTGCATGCGTAGCAATAATTACATAATCAAAGCGTTCACCGTTTACTTCAACATAGTCTGCAAAACGTTTAACTGATGTTACTTTTTCGCTTCGTTTATCTTCAATCAAACGCAAAATTGCATCTACATAGGTAATTGAGCCACCCACAACTGTCTTCCAGATCGGAGAATTACCAAGTTCTAACATGCCGTGATGTTTCAAGAATTCAAATAGATGTTTTGCCGGATACTGCAATGAATCACCATCACCTGATGACCAAACACAAGAGACCACTGGCACTGCATAATGTTTAATAAAGTAGCTACTGAATTTGTTCTTCTTTAAGAATTCACCCCAAGTAACGCTGCTATCAAGATCCTCTGCTAATAATTTATGAGCCGCCTTATAGAAGCGTGGAACATCAATTAGCATCTTGATAAATCTTGGATCTACTAACTTTGAAGGTTTTGCCAAAATACCTTTAGCGCCACGTCCACCCACATATTGCAATCCGCAACCTTTGCAATCAATGCTCATGGTCATTTCAGTCTCTTGAGTTGCAATATTGAGCTCTTTAAAAATGCGGAGCAGGTTTGGATATGTTCGTTCGTTATGAACAATAAAACCAGAGTCGATACGTAACCCATCAACCGTGTGTGTATGCGCGTGGCCACCAAAACGATTATCGGATTCAAAAATGGTGACTTGATGTAAATCTTTCAAAAGATAGGCGGCGGTTAAGCCAGATACGCCAGAGCCCACAATGGCTACTTTGGTCATTGCTCACGCCCCTTCTTTAAAGACAATTTACATTGCTTTTGCTACTTTTGAACAATGGGAGAAATTGTTTTACGTGTGTCTTTAGACTCAACAAAATCCAGCGAAGATCTCTTCCGCTATTTTGCTGATTTCACAACAACTAACGAGTGGGACCCAAATACGGTCAAGACCACCTTGCTTACCGGCGAAGGCGGAGTTGGTTCTACCTATGCCAATACCTCAAAATTTAACGGCAAAGAGAGTTCGCTCGTTTACGAAGTTATTGAATATAAGCCAAATAATGTAATTCGTTTGCGTGGAGAGAATAAGAACATCACAGCCGTCGACACCATGATGATCGTTGATCATGGCGATGTCCGCACCTTCACCTATGAAGCACGCTTTAGATTAAAAGGTTTAGGTAATTTAATTTCACCTTTACTTTCAAAGGCTTTTAAGAAATTGGCAGCTGATGCTGAAGTTGGGTTACGAAAGGTAATTTAATGAGCGAATACATCTCTGGCGCCTGCAATATCGGCCCTGCCGAAATTAAGCGACGCAAGCAAGGCGCGGTAGTTGGCGGGATTGCATTCTTACTTACCGCACTTCTTTTAATCAGCACTAATACATCATCATCAGCACGACTAATTGCGTTTCTGCCCGCGCTTCTTTTTACCGTTGGATTAATTCAGTCACGTAGAAAATTCTGTGTGGCCTATGGCTTCCTGGGTGTATTCAGTTTAGAAAAATTGGGCGCAACAACCAAGATATCTATTAATCAAGATCTTAAAGCTGATCGTAGCTACGCAATCAAACTGCTGCTGCAATCCGTGTTAGCAGCAGCAGTTTTGACTGCGTTTGTAGCTCTTATTTAGTTTTTTCTTTTACTTTAAAACTTGCGATTATTGAGATTGCAATAACAGAGGTAATTACTACTAGCGACACCCAAGTTGGAATCTTGAATAACGCATGGCTAATAATCATTTTTGTGCCGACCCAAACCAAGATAATTGATAATCCCTCTTTGAGGTATTTGAATTTATCCATCAAATCAGCAATCAAGAAATACATGGAACGTAATCCCAAAATAGCTAGCGCATTACTTGCAAAGACCAGAAATGGTTCTTCGGTTACGGCAAATATTGCTGGGATTGAGTCAACAGCAAATACCAAATCCATAAATTCGACCATAACCAGAACTAAGAAAAGCGGAGTGAAGTATCGAACTCCGTTTATACGTTTCGTGAAGCTCTCATCTTCAATCGATTCAGTCATACGCAACTTGGCGCGTAACCATTTGTAAAACTTAGATTTATCCAAATTAAAGTGCTCATTGCGCTGCACAAACATTTTGATACCTGTGTAAACCAAGAATGCGCCAAAGATATAGAGAATCCAGGCAAATTCTTTTATTAAAGCGCTACCGCCAATAATCATTACTGAACGCATTGCGAGCGCACCAACCACACCTAAGAACAAAACGCGATGCTGATAACGCTTCGGAACTGCAAAGGCTGCAAATAGCAGGCCCCAAACAAAGACGTTATCGATTGCTAAAGATTTCTCAATTACATAACCGCTTAAGTATTGAAGCCCGAATTCAGAGCCATAGTAAGCCCAAATAATTCCGCCAACACCTAAACCGCAGGCAACCCAAATCGAAGACCAGATTGCAGCCTCTTTAAATTTAATTTCGTTGTGCGATCGATGTAGAAAGAGATCGAGTATTAACATGGCAAATACAAAGCCAAGCAATAGCGACCAAGTTGTAAGTGATACGTTCATTTATCTCCTCGTGTAGAAACTACACAAGGTCTCCGCCGTCGATTTATTCGACCTGGACACCGGTTGCTTAACTTTAAGCAACGTACTGACGATGTCTCAGCAGTTGGGGTACTCCCCTTGATGAGGAGAATTGTGCAGTATTGAGGTCAGAAAGGTCAAAATCTCGGGAATGTGCGTTGCGCCTAAGCGGTTTCTAACTTTTAACAAGGAGAATTATTTAAGACAAATAGATAAGGAGAAGTGATGGCTTCAAAGACTCTTCTAGATATCAGCCCTGAGAAGCAGGGAAAGTTACGTCGTTACAACATTATCGCTGGTTCATTTCATGCTATTCAAGCGATAGCAATTTTGGTTCTATCAAATGGTTTTTCACTTCCAGTACATATTAATTTTCTACAAGGCCCACCGGTTGCGGACACTACTTTCGAACAGGTACAACTCTTCGATTTCCCAATGGCTGTTGGTGTCGCGCTCTTTTCAATTATGAGCGCCATTGCACATTTCTACGTAAGTGGCCCTGGTTTTAATAAGTACATCGACGGTTTACGTAATAAGCGCAATTACTTCCGTTGGTTTGAATACGCGCTCTCTTCAACGTTGATGATCATCCTGATCTCGCTACTAAATGCGGTCTGGGATATCGTCGCGCTTCTTGCAATTGCTGGTGTAAATATCTCAATGATTCTCTTTGGTTGGTTACAAGAGAAATATGAAGAGCCAGGAACCGGATCACTACTTCCGTTCTGGTTTGGTTGCATCGCAGGAATTGTTCCTTGGATTGCAATGTTCTGGCTCCTTATCTCGCCAGGTAGCTCTGCTGAAGCACCTGGCTTCGTATATGGAATCGTTTTCTCACTATTCGCGCTATTTAATAGTTTTGCGGTTGTTCAATGGTTGCAATACAAGCAGGTTGGTAAGTGGGTTGACTATCTAGCTGGTGAGAAGACTTACATCACCCTCTCATTTGTTGCTAAATCATTGTTGGCTTGGCAGATATTTATTGGCACACTTATGTCGTGACCAAAGATTTATTTGCAAAAGCTTTTATTAAGTTTCCAAAGGAGCAACAGAAAGCTCTTTTGGAAACTTTAAAAGCGGCCGAAGCCCTTTTTCCTAGAGCAGAGCGAACCATTGCTTGGGGAATGCCAACTCTAAAAATTGGCGAAGATAACCTCTGCCATGTAATGGGTTTTAAGAAACATAACAGCTTCTTTCCGTCATCTGGCGCGGTAGCTTCAACCCTAAAGAAAGAGCTAGCTAATTACACGGTCTCTAAAGGAACTATCCAGTTTGATATGGAGAAACCTTTTCCGAAGCCGCTACTTAAAAAGATACTCCTTGCTCGCTTAGAGCAAATTAACGATTCATACCCAAAAAAGAGCGGCGCATTTGTTGAGTATTACAAAAATGGCGGTGTTAAAGCAAAGGGTAAATACAAGAGTTCCAAGATGCACGGTAAGTAGGAATTCTTCCGAATGGATGGAACAGTGATGCGAACTGGCTCATTTAATAACGGTAAACAAAGTGGTCTTTGGATAACCTTTGATGCAAAGGGAAAGAAAGTAAAAGAGACAAAATTTTAATGGGTAGATTTTTAGCGTTAATGGGTTCTGGTGAAAACAGCCCAATTATGGTGACTCCGCATCAAAAGATTATTAAGGCAACTGGAAAAGATTTAAATCCAATTAATCTAAATACTCCGTATGCGTTTCAAGAGAATAAAGATGAGTTAAGCGCAAAGATTGAGAAGTACTTTGAAATAAACGTTGGTACCAAAATTTCAACCGCTTCAGAAATTGTTGATTCTCGATGGGTCTTTGCTGGTCCTGGCAGCCCAACTTATAACTTGAAACAGTGGCGTGTCTCTGGAATTGATTTGAAGTTAAACGAGTTACTGAATCGTGGCTCTTTAGTTCTGGCATCTGCAGCTGCTATGTCTATTGGTGCAAAAGTTATGCCGGTTTATGAAATGTACAAAGTTGGCGAAGATCCATATTGGATTGAGGGTCTTGATATTTTAGGTAAAGCCACAGGAATCAACGCCGCTGTGATCGCGCATTACAACAATGCACAAGGCGGAACACATGACACCCGCTTCTGTTTTGCAGGTGAACGTCGCATGCAAGAACTTGAGCGCCAACTACCCGCGGAAACTGCAATTCTTGGCATTGATGAACACACTGGAATCTCTTTTGATTTGGATGCAGGAAGCGCTGAAGTCTTCGGTAAAGGTGTAATTACTTATAAAAAGAATGGAAATATTAAGACATTTGAAAATAAGTCAGTTATTTCCATAAATGAGTTTACGCTTTAGGTATGAAGCCACTTAAAATTCTAATTCCACTAGCAATTATTTCTCTTGCCTACAACGTAGCTCTTCTCTTCTCGGTAACGTTAAACCTAGATTGGGCAAAAACTCGCGCTGCTGGTGGTCAATACACAGAATTTCCAATTGGGGTTCGTTTTGTGGATTTCTTAATGGCACTATTTATGTGTTTCTTAATCAAAATGCTCTGGGAACATTGTGAAAAACCAATGGATGAAAAAGGTCCGACAGTAACTCGAATTATTGGTTACACGTTTTTTATCAGTATGTTTTTTCAAGTGGTATCGCGATCAGCTAATGAACGCTTTAATGCAATTCCGGCTGCAATTCTTGCGGTTACATTTATTTTTCTTTCACGTCGCGAACAAGCTCGCACTAAATAGAAATTATTATGAAGCGCTTTGTTTTCTTAACTTACCTAATAGCGTGGGCTTGGTGGTTACCTTTAGTTATATCAGGCAAAATAATCTATCCAGGGGTTGGTTGGCCAACTCATTTGATAGGCCTTATGGCGCCTGCGATAGCTGCTTTTATTGTTATTTACTTTGAGTCGGGTAGAGCAGGAATTAAGGATTTATGGGCGAGAGTTACTAGGTTTTCCTTTAATAAATTAACTGCACTCCTAACTATTGCGACCCTTGCTTTTGCATTTATTCCGGTTCTATTCGATAACTCAATTTCCTTATCTGATTTGGGAAAATATTCTGGAGCACCAGATAAAGGTTTACTAACAATCCTCTTAGTATTTTTAATAAATGGTTATGGTGAAGAAATCGGATGGCGAGGATATTTAGCTGAGAATTTCTTAAAGCAAGATTCTCTTACAAAAACTTCATTTAAGATTTGGTTAGTTTGGGCGCCATGGCATCTGCCACTATTTCTTATTTTAGACACATATATGGAGATGAATCTCTTTATGTTTGTTGGTTGGTTGGTAAGTATTTATTTTGGATCTGTTGTATTGACTTGGTTCTATAAGTACTCAAGAAATTCATTGTTGGTTGTGGTTTCATGGCACATCGCATATAACTTGTCCGTTGCGACTGCTGCCTCTAAAGGTGTTGCGACGGCTCTAGTTAGTTCTTTGGTGATTATTGGTGCAATTTGGATTTTGCGTATTGAAAATAAAAATTCCGCCAACATTAGTTGACGGAATTTCAGTGGAGACTAGGGGAATCGAACCCCTAACCCCCTGCTTGCAAAGCAGGTGCTCTACCAATTGAGCTAAGTCCCCGTCGTAAAACGGATATTCAGTTGTCTTGCTTGGTGGGCCTAGGTGGACTTGAACCACCGACCTCTTCCTTATCAGGGAAGCGCTCTAACCAGGCTGAGCTATAGGCCCAAGCAAGGAAGCAAAATCTACCTTGTTAGGGTTTTAAGCCCAAATCGTGGTTCAAGCGGGCGTAACCGTATCAGCATCTTCGCCATTTTTGGTAACTGACAAGAGCGAGACGCCTTCATCGAGGTTTACCAAACGTACGCCCATGCTGTCGCGGCCAGTCTGTCGAATCTCTGAAGCATCGGTGCGCATCACCGATCCATTAGAAGTTATCGCCAGAATCTCATCTTTATCGCTAATTACAAGAGCGCCGACTAATCCGCCGCGATCTTCATTAACTTTCGCTGCTTTGATACCGATACCACCGCGATTTTGAATGCGGTATTCATCAAGTGGTGACTTCTTACCAAAGCCGCCATCGGTAGCGGTAAATACAAATAAATCATTATCAGAACCGCCAACGCGGGCCATTGCTAGGAGTTCATCTCCTGCGCGGAACTTCATCCCAATTACACCGGTTGCGCTTCTTCCCATGGAACGAATTGAATCATTATTTGCGGCAAATCGAAGTGACATACCTTTTCTAGAAACTAAAAGAAGTTCATCTTTATCTGTTGCAAGTGTTGCGCCAACAACTTCATCGCCATCGCGAAGTGAGATTGCAATTAAGCCGCCAGTACGTGCCGAGTCATATTCGGTA
>JALQWD010000083.1 GCA_023260175.1 Candidatus Nanopelagicaceae bacterium
GTACATCTTTGCTGCTATTGATGCAGGTTGCGCTGCTGTTCGTGTTAATCCAGGAAATATCAAGCAATTCGATGACAAGGTAAAAGAAGTGGCGAAGGCAGCACTTGCATCAAATACTCCAATTCGAATTGGCGTTAATGCTGGCTCGCTAGATCCTCGTCTACTAGCTAAATACGGTAAAGCAACACCCGAAGCGCTTGCAGAATCTGCGCTATGGGAAGCTTCGCTTTTTGAAGAGCATGGTTTCTCAAACTTTAAAATTTCAGTAAAGCACCATGATCCAATAACGATGGTTAAGGCTTATCGTTTATTGGCAGAGAAGTGCGATTACCCGCTGCACTTGGGTGTAACAGAGGCAGGCCCTGCATTCCAGGCGACAATCAAATCTGCTACTGCATTTGGAATTCTTCTTGCTGATGGAATCGGCGACACTATTCGCGTATCGATGTCAGCGCCTCCAGTAGAGGAAGTTAAAGTCGGTATTTCGATCCTAGAATCACTTGGACTTCGTCAACGTAAATTAGAGATTGTCTCTTGCCCTTCATGTGGTCGTGCGCAGGTAGATGTTTACACCTTGGCGGAAAAGGTGCAGGCAGGTTTGCAAGGGATGACGGTGCCGCTACGCGTTGCAGTAATGGGTTGCGTTGTAAATGGTCCTGGCGAAGCTCGCGAAGCAGATCTTGGCGTGGCATCAGGTAACGGCAAGGGACAGATCTTTGTTAAGGGCGAAGTTATTAAGACTGTTCCGGAATCACAGATTGTTGAAACTTTAATTGAAGAAGCAATGCGTCTTGGCGAAGAGATGGAAGCAGCTGGAATTACATCTGGCGAACCACAAGTGGAAGTTAAATAGGTAAAAACTTATGCTAAAAATGTCGCAGCTCTTCCTACGTACGCTTCGCGATGATCCAGCAGATGCAACTGTTACTTCGCATAAATTATTAGTACGCGCAGGTTATGTTCGTCCAATCGCTGCAGGCATTTTCTCTTGGTTACCACTTGGCGTAATCGCACTTCGCAATGTCGAACGCGTAATCCGCGAAGAAATGGATGAAGCAGGATTCCAAGAAGTTCATTTCCCAGCTCTCCTTCCTAAGGATGCTTATGAAGCGACAAATCGTTGGGAAGAATACGGCCCAAGCTTGTTCCGCTTACAGGATCGCAAAGGCGCAGATTATCTATTAGGCCCAACCCACGAAGAGATGTTTACCCTGATGGTTAAGGGCGAATATTCATCTTATAAAGATCTTCCGCTATCTATTTATCAGATTCAAACAAAGTATCGCGATGAAGCACGTCCGCGTTCTGGAATTATCCGTGGCCGCGAATTCGTGATGAAAGATTCATATTCATTTGACGTTGACGATGCTGGTCTTGAAGTTTCATATCAGAAGCACCGCGATGCATATGAAAAAACTTTTGATCGTTTAGGCTTGAAGTACAACATTGTTAGCGCAACAGCTGGTGCAATGGGTGGTTCAAAGTCCGAAGAGTTCTTAGCGCCATGCGTAACTGGCGAAGATACTTATGTGCTCTGTCCAAAGTGCGGATATGCCGCAAACGTAGAAGCGATGAAGACAGTTGTGGCTCCTGGTGATGGCAATTTCCCAGCGCTAGAAGTATTAGATACTCCAAATACACCAACTATTGATTCATTAGTTGATCTGTTAAATGAAAAATTTGGCGGCGGATTTAAAGCTAGCGATACCTTAAAGAACATCATGTTGATGGTAGATAACAAGCCATATGCAATCTTGGTGCCAGGCGATCGCGAAGTAGATCTAAAGCGCGTTGAAGCTAACTTAGCTGGCGTTAACGAAATTAGAATCTTTGAAGAGGAAGATTTCAAAAAGTTCCCAACACTTGTTAAGGGTTACATCGGGCCACAAGATGCAAAGGCAAATGGAATTACTCTGCTTGCTGATCCTCGCGTTGCGCCAGGAACTGCATGGGTATCAGGTGCCAACAAGAAAGATTGCCACGCACGTAACGTAGTTAGCGGTCGTGATTTCGTAGTTGATGGATACATAGAAGCTGCAGAAGTTCGTGCGGGAGATAGCTGCCCAGAGTGCAACACCGAAGTTGTTATCGACCGTGCAATCGAAATTGGTCACATTTTCCAATTAGGCCGCAAGTATGCAGAGGCGCTCAATCTGACCGTGCTTGATCAAAACGGAAAGAGCCAGATTGTCACTATGGGTTCTTACGGAATTGGTGTTAGCCGTGCAGTTGCCGCAATTGCAGAACAGACAGCAGATGAGATCGGTCTTAACTGGCCAGCAGAGATTGCACCTGCAATGGTTCATATCGTTGCTACCGGAAAAGAAGATGCCGTCTTTGATAAGGCTTTAGCAATTGGTGAAGATATGGAATCGGTCGGGCTAACAGTTATGCTCGATGATCGTCGCGATCCATCTGCCGGTGTTAAATTTAAAGATTCAGAGCTAATTGGTAATCCAGTTATTGTGATTGTCGGTAAGGGCTTAGCTGAAGGCAAAGTTGAAATTCGCATCCGCGCTACTGGCGAAAAGTGTGAAGTATCAGTTAATGATGTAGTCAGCGAAGTCGCAAAGCTCTTTAATTGATCGCTTTTCTCTGCGCTGCCGCTGCAACTGCTGGGTTTTTTGATGCAATTGCTGGTGGCGGCGGATTAATTCAGCTTCCTTCATTAATGGTTGGTCTGCAAGATAAGCCAGTGGTAAATGTGCTGGGCACAAACAAGTTCGCATCAATCTTCGGCACTGCAAATGCCGCCAATAGATATCGCAAACAGGTAAAGATAGATAAGAAATTCTTAGCCTTCATGATGGTGCCAGCGTTCTTTGGTTCTATGGGTGGGGCAGCGCTGGCATCCAAAGTACCAACAGAGCAGATGCGCGTAGTGGTCCTTTTCGCTCTAATTGCAATCTTTATCTACACCGCGCTTAATCCAAAACTTGGCCACGAAGAGAAACAGCGGCTAGATTACAAAGTAGCCGCAATTGCAGGTCTATCAATCGGTTTTTACGATGGCATCTTCGGTCCAGGTACCGGAACATTCTTGATGGCAGTGTTAGTCGGCGCGTTAGGTTTTGGATTCCTTAGCGCTAGCGCAATTGCAAAATTCACGAATGTGGCAACCAATTTGGCTGCAATCATCATCTTTGCCAAAGCCGGAGCTATTTTGTGGGGAATCGGTGCAGCGCTTGCGATTTCAAATGTAATTGGTTCAACGATTGGTTCACATATGGCAATCAAAGGTGGCTCACCTCTAGTGCGCAAAGTCTTCTTGCTGATGACAGCTGTTCTAATTGCAAAAGTTGGGTATGACCTTGTAAATTAAGCGCCTAGAACTAAACAACAACTTAACAACAACCAAATAGGAAAATGAATATGGCACTTAGAGATCAAATCTTCGAACTTGTAGAACCGCTAGTTGGCAAAGCAGGTCTCGTTCTTGAAGAAGTTCAGGTACAAACCCCCGGAAAACACCGTTTCGTCACAGTTATTGTCGACTCTGAAACCGGTTTAAATCTTGATCAAGTAACTGATGCCAGCCGTATGGTTGGGGAAGCCATGGATAGCGCCTCATTTATGGGCGATGCTCCATATACATTAGAAGTTACATCCCCTGGTGTGGATCGCCCGCTAACTGCGCCACGTCATTGGCGTAAAAATGTCGATCGTTTAGTCAAAATTATTAAATTAGATGGCCAAATCTGTAAGGGTCGCATTGCAAGCGCCACGGACGATGAAGTCACTTTAGATTGCTGCACCGTTGCGTATTCAGATATTAAACGCGCTGTAATTGAAGTTGAATTTAATAAGAAGGAGAGCAAATAATGCATGTAGATATGAAAGCTCTCCAAGCTTTAACAACTGAAAAAGAAATGTCGCTTAATGCTTTAGTAGTAGCAATCGAAGGTGCGGTTCTTACTGCATACAATCACACTGATCACGCATTAGAGCATGCGCGTTGCCACTTAGAGCGCGAAACCGGCGAGATTCAAATCTTTGTTCCAGTATTTTCAGAGACTGGTGATCGCATAGGCGAAGTTCAAGATCGCAATGAAGAATTTACTCGTGTAGCGACTTCAACTGCGCGCCAAGCAATTAAGCAGTACATGCGTCAGACAAAAGATGCCGGAATCGTCGGCGAACTATCAATGAGCGTTGGCGATGTCATCTCTGGCATGGTCGAACAAGGTCGCGATGGCAAGATGATTTATGTAAATCTTGGAAAGACTGAAGGCAAAGTTCCGCCACAGGAACAAGGGCCTGGCGAACATTTCGAACATGGCGATCGCATCAAGTGCTTTGTTGTCGATGTTAAGCAGGGAACACGTGGACCAGAAATCACACTTTCTCGTTCGCATCCAGCTTTAGTTAAGCAACTTTTTGCCCTTGAAGTTCCGGAAATTAAAGATCGCGTTGTAGAAATTATGGGCATTGCTCGCGAAGCGGGACATCGCACCAAGATCTCTGTGCGCGCGCATCGTTCTGGCGTTTCAGCAAAGGGCGCGTTAATTGGTCCAATGGGTGCGCGTGCTCGTGCGGTTATGGATGAATTACATGGCGAAAAAATCGACATCGTTGATTACTCAGATGATCCAGCGGTTTATGTTGCCAATGCACTTGCACCTGCAAAAGTTGCCAGCTGCGAAGTTGTCGATGAAGCCACCCGAAGCGCAAAAGTTGTGCTGCCACTTCTATGAAGCTAGCTTCGAACAAATCCAAATGCTCTTCCTCGATGGTGCAACCCGCGGCC
>JALQWD010000148.1 GCA_023260175.1 Candidatus Nanopelagicaceae bacterium
CGCGCGCCATCTACATAATAAATTTCATCGAATACCAATCCCTTTGGCGTAGAGAGATGAAAGATGCGCAACAAGAATGCCAGGAAGGTGATCACCATCGATGGGAACATAAGTAAAGAGTAGATGAGATGATTGCGCACATGAAGTTGGTGCTTGCAGGTGTGCCGCTGGGCAACCCAGGGGATGCCTCTGCACGCTTGATTACGGCGATAAAGAGCGCCTCCATAATTGCCGCCGAGGATTCTCGTAGATTCCAAAGGCTCTGCCAAGATTTAGAAATCAGCGCCTCCGGCAAAATTCTCTCTTTCTTTGAAGGTAACGAAGAGGAAAGAACCGAACAACTTTTAAACGAATTGAAAAATGGATCTGATGTATTAGTTGTGACAGATGCAGGTATGCCAACGGTTAGTGATCCAGGATTTAAATTAGTTAGAGCAGCAGTAGAGGCGAATATTCCTGTTGAGGTACTACCTGGACCAAGTGCAGTGACCACAGCTCTTGCGCTATCAGGATTACCTACAGATCGTTTCTGTTTTGAAGGCTTCGTTCCACGTACACAAGGAGCACGTGAGAAATTTTTTGGTAAATTAAAGTTTGAAGAACGGACCATAGTTTTCTTCGAGGCGCCACATCGACTTTTAGAAACCCTCGAAACAGCAACCAATGCTTTAGGTAAAGATCGCAAAGCTGCGCTCTGCCGCGAAATGACGAAGACATATGAAGAGACAGTTAGAGGCACACTTGGCCACATAAAAGATTGGGCCAATTCAAAGGAAATACTTGGCGAAATAACTATTGTCATTGATGGTGCAAATCAGGGGGCAAAAGAGATTAGCCAGCAATCAATTATTGATGCAGTTAAGAAGCTAGAAAGCGTAGGTATGGATAGAAAAGAAGCCATCGCCGCTGTTGCAGAAGAGCTAGATTTACCTAAACGCGAAGTATTTGACGCGATGGTTGCTGCGAAAAATCTTTAATAGAACTCGAATAGAATAGGTATATGACCCAGAAGTCTTATTACGTAACGACCCCGATCTATTACGTAAATGATGCGCCGCACATCGGCCATGCATACACAACAGTCGCAGGCGATGTTCTAACTAGATGGCATCGCCAAAAAGGCGTACCTACTTGGTATCTGACTGGAACTGACGAACACGGCCAGAAAGTCATGCGCACTGCTGATGCGAACGGCGTAGCACCGCAAGCTTGGGTTGATAAGTTAGTCGAAGAGGCATGGCTTCCAAATTGGAAGGCGCTAAATATTGCCAACGATGACTTTATTCGTACGACTTCCGAGCGCCATACAAAGCGCGTGCAAAATTTCTTGCAAAAGCTAAAAGATGCTGGCCATATTTATGCAGGTAAGTTCGAAGGTCCATATTGCGTCGGTTGCGAAGAATTTAAATTACCAGGCGATTTAATTGACGATAAAGGTCAGAAACTCTGTCCTATTCATAGCAAGCCCGTTGAAACAGTTGATGAAGATAATTGGTTCTTTAAGTTATCTGATTTCCGCGAAGCCCTTTTGAAGCATTACAAAGAGAATCCTCAAGCTTGCCAACCAGAGAGTGCGCGCAATGAAGTTATCTCATTTCTAGAAGGCGAAGTAAGAGATCTATCGATTTCTCGTTCAACATTTAATTGGGGTATTCCAGTTCCTTGGGATACAAATCAAGTTGTTTACGTTTGGTTTGATGCTTTGCTCAACTATGCAACTGCGGTTGGACTAGGTGATGACGCGGATTCTGAGAGCGGAAAGAAGTTTGCCGCAACTTGGCCAGCGGATGTGCATTTAGTGGGCAAGGATATTTTGCGATTCCATGCAGTTATCTGGCCAGCAATGTTGATGGCGGCTGGTTTGCCGGTACCAGGTAAAGTTTTTGCTCACGGTTGGTTGCTCGTAGGCGGCGAAAAAATGTCCAAGAGCAAACTGACTGGCATTGCGCCGAGTGACATCACTAGCCACTTTGGAGTAGATGCATTCCGCTATTACTTCATGCGTGCAATTCCCTTTGGTAGCGATGGTTCCTTCTCTTGGGAAGATATGGGCGCTCGTTACACCAGCGAATTAGCTAATGATTTTGGCAATTTAGCCTCCCGCTTAACAGCAATGATTGAAAAGTATTGTGAAGGTGTAATTCCTGCGCCAGCTAATGGTGGAGAGCTAGCCGAAATGCTTAATGCAACAGTTGCAACTGCTGATAAAGCAATGTGCGCTCTTGATTTCCAGGGCGGAATATTGGCAATCATGGACTTTTGTAAGCGAATCAATCTTTATGTCACCGAAACAGAACCATGGGTTTTGGCTAAAGATGAGAGCAACAAGCAGAAGTTGGTTGAAGTTCTTTATAACACCGCCGAAGGAATTCGCGCATTAGCTGTTCTGCTGCATCCAGTAATGCCAGAAACTTGCGAGAAACTCTGGGAGAGCTTGGGTGCAAATACATTAGGTGCACTTGCAGATCAAAAGATTGGCGATGTTGCTAAGTGGGGAACGCTTCCAGCAGGAAGTAAAGTAACAAAAGGCGCTGTGCTATTTCCGCGATTGGAAGATTAATTGGCTGACCGCCATAACCGCGATATAGATCGCCAATTAGCCCCAGCACCTGAACCTCTGAAAGTAAGCGCAATTGATGCGCATGCACATTTGGAGATTGTTACAAATACTGATCCTGATTCGCCAGAAGTTGCACAAGTGATTGCAGATGCTGCATCAGCGGGCATAGATCGTTTGGTTCAAGTCGGTTATTCCGCAGAACAATCTAAATGGTGTGTGAAACTTGCGGAACTTTATCCGGGCAAAGTTTTAGCCGCGGTCGCACTTCATCCAAATGAGGCGCCGGTAGTTGCAGACCTTGAAGCAGATTTAGCGATTATCGCTGAATTAGCAAAGAACCCAAGAGTAAGAGCAATTGGTGAAACAGGTTTAGATTATTTCCGCACCCCACCAGAGTTGCAAGAAATTCAACGCGAATCTTTTAGACGCCATATTGCAATTGCAAAAGAGAATAATTTAGCTTTGGTCATTCACGACCGTGATGCACACGAAGATGTATTAAAGGTATTAGAAGAGGTTGGCGCACCTGAGAAGACCATTTTCCATTGCTACTCAGGCGATTTGGAGATGGCTAAATACTGCGTTGACCGTGGATATGTTCTCTCTTTCGCTGGCACCGTGACATTTAAGAAGGCCCGCACAAGTCGATACGTTGAATGTGTATCGCCTTCGAAGTAAAGCACCGTGTCCACCATGTGCTCCAACACACGCGGTCCCGCGAGTGCGCCTTCTTTAGTGACATGCCCAACCAACACGACCGCTGTGCCTGTGGACTTGGCCATGCGTGTGAGGTGTGAGGCACATTCACGCACCTGCGCCACCGAGCCT
>JALQWD010000164.1 GCA_023260175.1 Candidatus Nanopelagicaceae bacterium
ACTTGTGACTGCAGCCAATCGGGATGACGAAACTCAAAGGCAATCCGGCTTATAGGGCGACTCACTCTAAAGGCAAGAAACATGAAGGCCGCTTCGAATTAACGAGGCGGCCTTCTCCTTTTAATGTTTTGGTTTTACGACAATATCTTCCGGGCCAATTCGATTAGCTTTGAAATCATTCGCAACAGTTTCACTTGGGTATCCAATTGCTAAACCACAAAGCAGGCGATAATTCTTTGGAACATCAAATTCTTTGCGAACCACATCATCCCAAATCGCAGCTGCGCCTTGCGGGCAGGTACCTAAACCATGGGCATGTGCAGAGAGAATTAGATTCTCCATCATTAGCCCGGCATCGTTAGCAGCGAAAATTCCCAAGCTCTTATGAATATAGATAAATAACTCTGTAGGAGCACCAAAGAATTTGTAATTTGCAGCCCACCAATTGTCACGGGCGATACGGTCTTCACGTTTGATTCCGTAGTGGCCATATAGATCGGCCCCAAGTTTCATCGCCCTTGGTCGTAAATCTTTTGAGTACGGTTTACTTATTAACCGATTACTGGTCGGCAATCCATAACGAGTAATCAATATTCTTAACTTTCCAATCCAACCTTTTCGTAAGTTAGATGAAAGTGATTCCCAACGCTTCGAAAACTCTGCGCTGATGCGATCTTTGGATTCGCCAGATGCAACGGCTATTTTGAATGGGCGAGTGTTGGACCAGCTTGGAGAGGTTAAGGCATCTGTCAGTATTTGATTGAGAATCTCATCTGGAATCGACTTCTCTAGAAAATCTCTAGTGCTTCGGCGAGAAGCTAGAAATTCAGAAACCTGCTGACTGTTAAGCGTGCTCTTTGACCCCATAACGGAGGAGTCTACGCATTAAATATAGAAGATATCTGAATCGTTAGTCTTTTTAACGTCTTCAATAACCACGCTGTTATATGAAACGCGAGCATCATCAGCAATATTTACTGGACCAAGAATCTTTGCACCAGCGCCAATGATTACACGGTCACCAATAGTCGGGTGGCGCTTACCTGTTGCAAAGCGACGCGCACCCAAAGTTACGTTGTGATACAGCATTACATCATCGCCAATTTCAGTGGTCTCGCCGATCACAACGCCGATACCGTGATCAATAAAGAAACGGCGACCGATTGTTGCACCAGGGTGAATCTCAATTCCTGTGCGGCGACGGGCACGGTTAGAAAAGATTCGTGCAATTAATTTGAAATTATGGTTCCAGAGCCAATGCGAAATTCGATAATTCCAAACCGCATGTACACCAGGATAAGTAAGGAAGACCTCTAACTTGTTGCGCGCAGCAGGATCGCGCTTTAGCGCTGTTGAGAGGTCCTCACTTATTGATTTAAACATTCGAGAATTTTAATCCATCAAATCTTGGTAAAGAACTGTAGAAAGATAACGCTCACCAAATGAAGGGATAATCACAACAATTACTTTGCCTGCAAACTCCGGACGCTTAGCGATCTGTGATGCACCCCAAAGAGCTGCACCAGAAGAGATACCAACTAATAAGCCTTCTTCTTTAGCAGCGCGACGTGCGTAGTTGAGTGCTTCATCGTTTGGCGCATCAAGAACTTCATCGTAAATGTTGGTGTCGAGAATTGGTGGTACAAAGTTTGGGCCAATACCCTGAATTGGATGACCAGATGGAGATCCACCATTAAGAATTGGTGAAGCCGCTGGTTCAACAGCGAAAACTTTAATATCTGGATTCTTCTCTTTTAATACCTGGCCAATTCCAGTGATAGTTCCACCGGTACCGATTCCTGCAACAAGTGCAGCAACCTTTCCATCTGTGTCATTCCAAATCTCTTGCGCAGTAGTTGCACGGTGAATTGCAGGATTTGCTGCATTTTCAAATTGGCGGACTAAAACTGCGCCATCTTGCGCACCCAATTCTTCAGCTTTAGCAACCGCACCCTTCATGCCCTCCGCTGCAGGAGTCAAAACAAGTTCAGCACCGAATGCGCGGAGCAGCGCACGACGCTCTTTAGACATCGAATCTGGCATAGTGAGAATAGTTTTGTAACCACGCGCAGCACCAACCATTGCAAGTGCAATACCGGTGTTACCTGAAGTTGCTTCAACAATTGTTCCGCCAGGTTTTAGCGCACCTGATGCTTCTGCTGCATCAACCATTGCAATACCGATTCGATCCTTAACAGTACTTGTTGGATTATAAAACTCTAACTTTGCATAAACTTCTGCAGCAGCGCCATCTGTTACACGATTAATACGTACAAGGGGAGTGTTGCCAACAATTTTGGTGATATCTGAATGAACCTTCATCTTTGCTCCTATGTTGAAGAATGGTGGAATTTTAAAGAATTGCTTTAAAAAAGACTAAACGCGAACATTTCGCAAATAGGAATCGGTTGTAAAAGGAGTTAAAATAAGCGTATGGCTAACCAAATTGAGACCCACGTTGAAATTCAAATCGAAAATCGCGATCGAGCTTCTGTCTTCTTTCGCTTAATTTTTAGTATTCCGATTTTTGCTTTTATCTATCTATTCCAGCAGTTCTCAAACAACTCATGGAATACATTGGTCTTGGCTTTGCCTGTAGTGGCGGCGCTAGTTGTTCGTAATGTTTATCCAAGTTGGTTACTAAGTTTTAATCATGCCGTCTTAGAATTCGGCACTCGCGTTGCTGCTTATGTTTTCTTATTGACAGATGAATATCCAACATTCGAACGCAATCCAAAGGTTGCAGTTATTTTCCCTGATATCGAAGGTGGCAAGAAGTTAAATCGCGGCCTTCCATTGGTGAAGTGGTTCTTAGCTATCCCACTATTTATTGTTGGATGCTTCTATTCAATTCTGGCTTTTATTGCGACGTTACTAGCTTGGGCTTTAACTTCGCTAAGCGGCACTTATCCTGCTTGGGCTGGAGAGTTAACTTTAAATACTCTTAAATTTTGGAATCGAGTCTATGGATATGCAGTAGTTCTAGTTACTGACGAATATCCAAGTTTTTCACTTAACTAATTTCAGCTAAAGCTGCTACAAGGGTTTGATCAAATACATCTTGTGGCTGCGCGCCGCTAATTCCGTATTTCATGTCTACGACAAAGAACGGAACTCCGTTTGCTCCTAGTTGGTGTGCAATCGCTTGATCTTCCTTAACTTGATCTTCAAGCAAGTCGCTCATTAATAGGGTCTCGGCCTCTTGGTGATCTAGTCCCACGGAATCCGATATTTCTAGTAAATCTGAATGACTAAAAACTGGTTTGTTCTTTTCGAAATAAGCCGAATAGAGAGCTTCTAGTAGTTCACCCTGCTTACCTTTACCTGCGCTCCATAGAATTAATCTATGTGCATCCAAAGTGTTACCGGATAAGGTGTTTTTTAAGTCGTAACAGAGCCCTTCGCCGTCAGCGATTGAACATACATTTGCTTGCATTTCCTCAACTTGTGTTGGGGATACGTGGTATTTCTCGGCAAGATGTTGGGATGTAGGAACTGTTCCTTCGATATCTGGTTGCAATTGGAATGCTCGGTGGCGTACCTCAATTACAGATGGATCTGGAAGTTTCGAAATGGCCTTTTCTAAGCGACGTTTACCAATAAAACACCATGGGCAGACCACATCAGACCAAACTTCAATAAGCATGGTTAAAGCCTAATACAGTCACGAATATCATTTATACATGGAGATTAAGTTTGGATTAGACACTTTTGGCGATATGCAGGTTAATGATTCAGGTGCGCCGATTAGCGCTGGTCAGACCATCCGTAACGTAGTAGAAGAGGCAGTATTCGCTGATTCAATAGGTATTTACGGAATCAATCTTGGCGAACACCATCGTGACGATTTTGCAATCTCTGCACCAGACACAATATTGGCAGGAATTGCTACTCGAACTAAGCAAATTGTTTTGGGTACTGGCGTCACAGTTCTTTCTAGCGATGACTCAGTACGTGTTTTTGAAAGATTTGCAACGATCGATGCACTGTCCAATGGCCGCGCTGAAATAACAGCGGGACGAGGTTCGTTCATTGAATCATTTCCGCTTTTTGGCTACGACCTATCTCAATACGAAGTGCTCTTTGAAGAGAAGCTAGAGCTACTAGTAGAACTTCTAAAAGAAGAGCCAGTAACTTGGAGCGGAACAACAAGATTGCCGCTAAACAATCAAGAGGTCTATCCAAAGACCGAACGTGGAGCGATTCCATTACGTGTAGGTGTAGGTGGCACACCTGCATCAGTAGTTCGCGCAGCAAGACTTGATCTGCAACTTGCGATTGCGATTATTGGCGGAGATCCAGCGCGCTTTGCACCTTTTGCTCATCTCTATCGAAATTCCATGGAAGAGTTCGGACATAAATTAAAAGATATTTCTATACATTCACCTGGCTACATTGCAGATTCAGATGAACAGGCAATGGAAGAGCAGTGGCCAAATTACCTCAAAATGGTTGGTCGAATTGGTCGCGAAAGAGGTTGGGCGCCTCCTACTAAAGAGGGTTTTATCCAGGAATGTATGTATGGATCCCAATATGTGGGTTCACCTGAAACGGTCGCTAAGAAGATTGCCCACGCGATTAAATCTGTTGGCGCACAGCGCTTTGATTTCAAATATGCCAATGGTCCGCAGGCGCACTCAAAACTTATGAAATCGCTCGAACTTTATGGAACTAAAGTTATTCCACTTGTGAAAGAGATGCTGGCTTAATAAAGCGCTTCCAATCTATCTTTGCAATTAGATAAATAAGCAAAATAGATGCAATCTCTATCGCCCATGCATATGGGGAGTGAAGAGTTTTAGTAATTACTTTGCCAAAATCAGTAGCTTTAACGGTTGAAGCGCCAGCCGCATATATTGAATAAGTAACAATGCGACCAGAGAAGAATGCCAAAGTAAGCCGCTTCAAATTCATATGCATTAGACCTGCTGCTTCGAATAATTGAGCAGATGGCAGCGGAGAGAGAATAAAGAGCGCAATCAATCCATATCTGCGACTCTGGTTTTCATCAAATACCACGCCAGCGTCATAAAGATTCTTGCGCGCCTTTTCAGGAATGTAATTTCGTAAAGCGCGGGTACCCAATGCAAGTAAATATCTACCTGAACCTGCTGCGATCGCAGCCACAATCACAGCCATGGCTGGGTTTATGTTTTGAGTTATTAGGAAATAGACAATCACAGACCAAGTAGGTGGAGCTAAAATTGGCGCTAAATTGCATAGAAATACAACAAGCCCCAGGCTAATCAAGCTCATATACCTTCTCTAATTTAGGCACTACAACTTTCCAATGTAGTTTGTTGCGAATCAAACTAGCGAAAGTTTCAGCGGAATCTGATTCACCGTGCACCGTGTAAACGCATTTAGGCTCAGAATTGGCGCTCTTAAACCAGCGCAAAAGCTCATCACTATCGGCATGAACCGAGAACTCTTCAATTTGTACTATTTCCGCATTTACATCGACAAATTTGCCAAACATCTTGATGCTCTTTGCACCGGATAATAAGTATTGACCGCGAGTTCCGGCTGCTTGGTAGCCCACCATCAATACCGAATTATTTGGATTAGGGAGCATGTTCTCTAAATGATGAACCACTCGACCACCAGTTGCCATACCGCTGGCAGAGATAATGATTGATGGCTGGCTTATCTCATTGAGCGCTTTAGATTCTTCGACAGTTGTAGCTTCATTCAAAGTTCCGGGATCAAATGGATCTTCTGAAAGATTAAAGAGTTCGGGTTTAATTTCTGGAGACATCTCAGCAATTGCTTCGCGGTAATAATTAAGTGCAGATAGCGCCATTGGCGAATCTACATAAATTGGGAGTTTAGGAATCTTTCCACTCTTAACCAAGCGCTTTAAAGTCATCAACATGATCTCAGTTCGATCTACAGCAAAGGCTGGAATCAGAACAGATCCATGGCGCTTAATTGTTCGATTAATTGCATTGGCTAATGAATCATCGCTAGTTGGATGTGTTCGATTGCCATATGTTGATTCGGTAACTAGCGCTGAAATTTCACCGGCCGCGATTAAATCTGGGTTGGTGAGAACTAAGTGATTGCCTCTTCCAATATCGCCGGTAAATACCACGCGTTTGCCATCAATATTTAAATCTACAAAAGATGATCCAAGGATATGTCCGCTGCGATAAAAGGTAACAGAAGTATCTGGCGCAACTTCAAAACTTGAATGAAAAGGAATTGTTCTAAATTGAGAGATTGCTTGTTCTGCCTCTTCCAAGTTGTACAACCCAACTGGATCTTTATGTTTTGAATATCCCTTTTTCTTTGCATACTTGGCATCTTCGCCTTGCAACTTGGCAGAATCGCGCAGAACAATGGCAGCAAGTTTTGCAGTAAATGGTGTGCAATAAATCGGTCCAGTGAAACCTTCTCTGACTAGCTTAGGAAGATAACCACAATGATCGAGATGGGCATGCGAAAGAATGATTGCATCTAAACTCTTTGGGTCTTCCGGAAATGGCTCCCAATTTTTAAGGCGAAGTTCTTTTAGTCCTTGATATAAACCACAATCAACCATGATTTTTGATTGATTGCCCTGCACTAAAAAGCGGCTACCTGTGACTGTTCCGACAGCGCCAAGGAATTTAATAGTCGGGGACATATTTAAAGACTATCGTATGGAATGTGAAAGACAAGGTGACTGCGCTTCTTTTGTACTCTTCTTCGGCAGCGCTATCAATTGGCTTCATATTTAAATATCTCTTAAATATCTCACCAGATATCCCGTGGGCAATCGGAGGCCTAATTGGCCTAGTTCCATCAATTAAATGGGTAATTGATGAGCTTAAAGATAGGCAGATGGGTTCAGATGTTCTGGCAATTTTTTCAATAGTCGGAGCTCTAGCGATTAAGGAATTCTTTGCAGCGGCAGTTATCTCTTTCATGCTCTCCTCAGGTAGAGCGTTAGAGAAGTGGGCAGAAGGTCGAGCAGAATCTGCACTTAAGTCATTAATTGACCGCATGCCAAAGCTTGCAAACAGAGTAAGTTCAAACGGGCAGATTGAAATTATTAGCGTAGACCAGGTAATCGCTGGCGATAAGTTGATAGTTAAATCTGGAGAAGTTGTCCCCGTAGATGG
>JALQWD010000037.1 GCA_023260175.1 Candidatus Nanopelagicaceae bacterium
CACATGCAAAGACACCCTTTAAATTCGTGCGAGTGCTGCGACCTTCTACCTGAACATATCCCTCGCCATCTAATGAGATTTGCCCTGCTAGCAATTCAGAACGTGGTGAATGTCCGATTGCCACAAAAAGTCCAGTGAACTCACGTTTGGTAACGTCCCCAGTTTTGGTATTGCGAAGTTGTAACGCTTCTACTTTATCTTGACCTAAGACATCAGTAACTTCAGTATTTAATAAAAACTCAATCTTTGGATTGTTCTGTGCGCGCTCTGCCATGATTTTTGAAGCACGTAAAGAATCTCGGCGATGAATTAAAACTACTTTGCTGGCAAACTTAGTTAAAAAGTTGGCCTCTTCCATAGCTGAATCTCCGCCACCTACAACTGCAATTACTTGATCGCGGAAGAAGAACCCATCACAAGTTGCACACCAAGAAACACCACGACCTGATAAACGTTTCTCATTTTCTAAACCGATCTCTTTATAAGCAGAGCCAGTAGCCAGGATTACCGCTTTAGCTTTAATTACGTTTCCGCTGCCATCTTTAAGAGTTTTAACATCGCCACCAAGTTCCATTTCAACGATGTCATCAGTAATTAACTGCGCACCAAAACGTTTTGCTTGTCCGCGCATATTATCCATAAGCGCTGGCCCCATGATGCCTTCGGTGAAGCCAGGAAAGTTTTCAACTTCAGTGGTGTTCATTAACGCGCCACCTGCAGTGATTGATCCTTCGTAAACAATTGGGCTGAGCTGTGCACGTGCTGCATAAATCGCAGCGGTATATCCAGCCGGTCCAGAACCGACGATTACTAAGTTATGTACTTCGCTCATTCCCTGATCTTTCCTATTACTTTCTTAAACCCTTAACGCCTGGCAAGTATTCCATTAATACGCCTATTTCAGCGACTTTCAAGCGCTGCGCCACTACAAAGTAACCAATCGCACCCAGAACGATAAATACCAAAAGTTCCAATGCGCGAAGCGCCAACGGCGAATTCTCATTAATACCATGCCAATAATTTGCAATTAAAAATAACGGGAACATCGCAATAAATGATGCCACGATTAATTTGAAGTGCTGCCCCGAAAATTCTCTGATATGTAGTTCGCCAGTGTGACGCTTTAGTAAATATAAAGTGTATGGAAGTCCAACAACATAACTGATTGAAAATGCGGCACCTAATCCAACGGTCACCCATTTTGGATCAAGTAAATTCAAGAACAAGTATGAAAGCGCAACTGAGACTACATTTATCAAAATAATAGAAGGCACTTGAGTTTTGGTATCTTCAAAAGCATTAAATCCACGGAGCAGAATTAAATTAATACTGAAAGTCACAAGTCCTACGCCAAGTGCGGAAAGCACATAACCCATATACATTCCATCTTCGTGAGGGATGCCAATAAATATTGTGCTGGTCATTAGTGGACCAAGTAAGAAAAATGCCATTCCGGCCGGAACTGTAATTACGCCAACCATTCGAATTGCACGAATTAACTCTGTGCGTACTCCATCGCGATCTTTCTTGATTGCAAGTTCTGAGATATGTGGCAAGAGCGCAGTGATCAAAGAAATTGTCACGATGCCATATGGCAACATCATTACGTAATATGAATTCTGAAATGGTGTAATTCCAACACCAGTTGTGATTCCAGCTTTTGCACTTCGTACCGCAGCGCTAGTTGCCACGCTAACAGTTACCAAATAACCAAGCTGTGAAATCAATACATAAACCAGAGTCCAGCCAGCTAATGAAAACGATTTACCTAAACCTTTTAACCCAAAACGAATCTTTAAATGAAAACCAGTCTGCTTAACGGCAGGAATTACTAGTAACGCCTGAACAATTACGCCAGCGGTAGTGCCCCACCCCAAAATCGCGACCTGGGTGGGAGTAATGGTCTCTGCGGTGAATTTAGGGACCATAACGATGAAATAGGCCAAAAGCGCTATTCCTACCAGGTTATTTGCGATCGGGGCCCACATCATTGGGGCAAATGAGCCGCGGGAATTGGCGACCTGGCCCAGCATTGTGAATAAGCCAAGGAAGAAAATCTGCGGCAGACAGATGCGCATCATGGTGAGCGTTAGATCGTAAATATGCTCAAAACCTGGTTGTGAAAATTCTGGTGCATAAATTTTTACTAATACAGGCGCAAAAATCACACCCACAACAACTATTGATCCCAAAATTAAACTAATTGTTGTTACTAAACGCGAAGCGAAATCTAAACCACCGTCACCGTCAGATTTACTTTTCACTAATTGCGGAACAAAGATTGCAGTTAGCGCACCACCAACCATCAAGTTGTAAATAATATTTGGCATTGTATTTGCCACGTTAAAGCTATCTGCAAGTAACGCAGTACCTAAAACCGCAACCGTTAAAACACTTCTGATAAAACCTGCAATACGCGAAAGAATTGTGCCAATTGCCATCACAGTTGATTGACGGAAGAGATCTTGATTCTTCATTTCGCCGCCTTATTTCTCTTAACGCGACGAACGCTCTGTGCAATTGCAGCAAGAATCAATAAAACTCCGGCGCCGGTTGTAAATTTAGTAACCGCCGGGGAAATGATTGTTGATGACAATTCAATCATTCCATTTGATCCGATTGGTTTACCTTTACCATTTTCAAAACGTGCAATTACATTGGTATCACCAGCTGCAACTGTTCCAATCGGAACGCTAACCTGAGTCTTGCTCTTAGCATTTAAAGTAATGTGGCGATACTGCGGGAAAGTCACGCGATTATTTAGCGGAGTGAAGAATAAATCCACAGTAACTGGAACCGTAAAATCATTTACCAAAGTAACTGGAATCTTTTCGTTACTTGTTGTGATCTGATATCGACCGCTAACAATTCGTAACTTAGCAATCACATTTGCCTGACCAGTTTCGAAATCGCTTAACATCGCATCTCTTTGGGCGCTAGTTAATTGCGGGCTAAATAACTGTGCAATTTTCGCGCGATCGGTTTCGACCTCTTTAGGGTTAACAACCGTAGAAAGCAGCGTAAATTCTTCGCGCGCTACATTAAAGAATTCACGTAAATTGCTATCAATTTTCGCTCGTTTCCAAGCAAAACCACTGCCCTTTTCGCTCTGCACATTCTTCATCAAAACAGCTTGTAGATGTTGCTGGCCAACTACATAGTAAAAATTTAGCTCTGTGGGTGCCAGCGAACGAAGATAAGTTACATCTGGATTTCCGTAAGCAGTTGCATAAATAGTGTCGCGACTTGAAACGCGCTTTAGTTGTGTCAACCAATTTGTGGCAAGTGTGGAATCTTTATCAACCAAATACTTAACATCTTCAAGAAGTGCTGCATCCATGATCCAAGTGCGTGGTCTTGCAATTGGTTCGAAAACTAATTTTCCTAATTCACCTTTTGGATCAAGAGATTTTTCAAAATCCTTATTTGTAATTTCTCCAGCATAATTTCGATTAGCAGGTGTAGCTAACCAAATCACTTGGCTCGCTGCCTCCGCCGGAGCTGGTGCCACAAAGAGCAACGCAATAATTAATAGGAAGAACTTTTTCATTTAAGTTCCCCGCTTCTTGCAATTAACTTCTTCTCATCTGGGTATGCCAGAAGTGAAACAATCTCTTCAAGTGGAAACCAGCGAGCTTCATCAACTTCAGATTCCTGCGGCGTCAATGTGCCGCCAACTTCCTTAAATAGAAAATGGTGAACCGTCTTATGTATGCGCTTACCGCCAGCCATAAACCAGAAATCAATTACGCCAAGTTCGCGAGAGATTTCTGAATTAATACCGGTCTCTTCTGCAACTTCACGGATTGCAGCCTGCTCTGGAGTTTCACCCTCTTCGATATGCCCCTTAGGCAAGGACCAAAGTAATTTCTCACGCGTTGCATCCTTTTGATCAAAGCGACCAATTAGTAAACCTTTTGTGCCTGAAAAATCGATTACCAATCCGCCCGCGCTAACTTCATCAACGCGCTTTGCATAACGAATTTTCGGGTTGGCAGAAGCCGATGGATTTGATTTCCGTTTATTCTTATTGCGCGAACGCTTTTTTCGGTG
>JALQWD010000056.1 GCA_023260175.1 Candidatus Nanopelagicaceae bacterium
GGCCGCGCTAAACATCCTTATGATGCAAAGCGCGCAGAGGCAGCGGTACGCGAACTTCTACTAGCGCTTGGTGAAGATCCAGATCGCGAAGGTCTGCAAGATACTCCTGCGCGCGTAGCACGTGCTTACGCGGAGAATTTCGCTGGTTTATATCAATCTCCAAGAGATGTACTCACTACAACTTTTGATATTGGTCATGAAGAGCTAGTTATTGTCAGAGATATAGAAGTATTTTCGCAGTGCGAACATCATTTAACTCCTTTCCACGGCGTAGCTCATGTTGGCTATATTCCAAATGGAAAGATCACTGGTCTTTCAAAGATTGCGCGCTTAGTTGATGTATTTGCGCGTCGCCCTCAAGTTCAAGAGCGCCTAACTTCTCAGATTGCAGATGCAATGGTGGAGATTCTCGATTGTGCTGGCGTTATTGTGATTATTGATTGCGAACATTTATGCATGTCGATGCGCGGTGTACGTAAAGCAGAAGCGCGCACAGTTACCTCTGCAGTTCGCGGCGAACTTCGTAATCCAGCAACACGTGCCGAAGCAATTAGCTTAATTACAAAGCGTTAAACATGACGCTAGTAATGGGCATCTTGAATGTCACTCCTGATTCAATGTCTGATGGCGGTGAATTCTTAGATCCTAAGAAAGCAATCGCACGTGGGCTAGAGATGATCGAAGAGGGCGCAACCATTATTGATGTTGGTGGCGAATCTACTAAGCCAGGTGCTGAGCGAGTCTCACTTGATGAAGAGTTAACTCGAGTTATTCCAGTAATTCATGCGCTAGCAAAGAGTGGCGCAAAGGTAAGCGTTGACACCATGCGCGCAGAGACCGCAGCAATGGCAGTGGCATCTGGCGCCAGCATTATTAATGATGTGAGTGGTGGTTTAGCAGATCCAGCGATGCATGCAACTGCAGCTGCGCTAAAAGTTCAATACATCTGCATGCATTGGCGTGGACAATCTAAAGATATGGATTCATTAGCTGTTTATGAAGATGTTGTTACCGATGTAATTAATGAGATGACAAAGCAGATTGCAGCAGCTCTATTAGCAGGAATCGAACCTACAAAAATGGTAATTGATCCAGGTTTAGGTTTTGCAAAAACTGCAGAGCAGAACTGGGAAATTCTGCGCAACATCGATAAATTCAAAGAATTCGGGCTACCAATTTTGGTTGGCGGATCTCGTAAACGTTTTCTAGGCGGAACTGATCCTCAAGATCGCGAGAGCGCCTCAATTGCATTGACAACGTGGCTAGCTTCAAAACATATTTGGGGCGTGCGCACACACTCTGTTAAACCACATGTTGATGCCATAAAGGTAGTTGGACAAGTCTTATGAGCGACCGCATCGAACTAAAGGGCATTGAAGCTTTTGGCTATCACGGTGTATTTCCTGAAGAGCGACGAGATGGCCAGATTTTCTATGCAGATATCTGCGCAGAGTTAGATCTAGAAGCAGCATCAAATAGCGATGCCCTAGAAGATACGGTCGATTACGGCGCGATTGTTGATTTAGTCGTCGAAGATATTCAGTCTGAACCCTGCGATTTAATCGAACATCTCGGAGGTCGCATTGCAGATCGAATCCTCTTTGAATTCCATAAAATTAATCGGATATCCGTAACAATTCATAAGCCAAGTGCACCGGTCAATGGAAATGTATTAGATATCGCAGTTACTATCGAACGTAATCGATGAAGGCAGTAATTGCACTGGGATCTAACTTGGGAGATCCAAAGGAGAATCTAGATTTAGCGCTAGCGCTTTTACGCGAAGCAACAGAAGTTAAAAAGGTTTCAAGTTATTACGTCACAAAACCTGTTGGCTATGAAGATCAGCCAGATTTTGTAAATGCGGTCTGCATAATTGAAACGGAACTTCCAGCTATGGAGCTTCTAAAGATGTTGCACGGTATTGAAAAGACTATGGGGCGAGAGCGCACCATTAAGTGGGGTCCAAGAACTTTGGATCTAGATATTATTCAATACGGCGCCATGCTCTCAAATGCAGAGGAGCTGACCTTGCCTCATCCACGTGCACACGAACGTAAATTTGTTTTGGAACCATGGCATGAGATCGAGCCTGATGCGATTCTTTTGACTCATGGAAAAATTGCTGATTTATTAAGTAAGTTATAAAATTTCTCTGTACCCGGTACCCGATGTTGGACTGGAGTGTTAAATGTCAGAAAAGGGATTTGTTCCCACAATGGGTGCGTTGCATGCTGGCCATGCAGCGTTGATTAGCGCTGCTCGCAAACGCAGCGATGAAGTAATTGTCAGCGTTTTTGTTAATCCACTTCAATTTAATGATCCAGAAGATTTGAAGAAATATCCACGTACACCAGAGCGCGACCGCGAAATTGCATTAGCTGCAGGTGCAACTGAAGTCTGGTTTCCAGAATATGAAGAGATTTATCCAAGCGCGCCGGAGCGAATCGAAGCTGGCCCGGTAAGCGATTTATTTGAAGGAGCTTCAAGGCCAGGTCATTTCAGTGGAATGTTGACGGTTGTTAAGCGCTTATTTGATTTAGTTAAACCAGATTTTGCAGTATTTGGCGAGAAAGATTTTCAGCAGTTATTTTTAATTAAAGAGATGGTTTCAAAGCAGAAATTGCCAATCGAAATAATTTCACATCCAATTGTGCGCGAAGCAGATGGCTTAGCGATGTCATCAAGGAATGTTCGTCTTAGCCCTGAAGATCGCCAAAAAGCTTTGATTATTTATAGAGCTCTAAATGCAGGACGAGAAAACTTAAGAGCTGTATTGGATAGCGAACCTGCATGGAAGACCGATTATGCAACTGTCATAAATCCAGAGAATTTCAAAGAAGAGAGTTCGGCTAAACAACGCGCAATCGTTGCAGGCTGGATTGGTGGAGTTCGTTTAATAGATAACTGGGAGTACTAAATGTTACTGACAATCGATGTTGGAAATACAAATACCGTATTGGGAACTTTCCTTGGTGAAGATTTAGTGCACTCTTGGCGAGTAAAGACAGATCCACGCAGTACTGCAGATGAGTTATGGCTACAGATGCGCGCATTAATTGAAGATATTGATATCACCGGCATCTCACTCTGTTCGACAGTGCCAGCAGTATTACGAGAGATGCGTACGATGTTTTCAACTTATTTTGCGGAGACACCTACAACAATTGTCGAACCAGGAATTAAAACCGGCGTGCCGTTATTGGTCGATAATCCTAAGGAAATCGGCGCTGATCGAATTGTGAATACATTGGCAGCACACACTCTTTATGGTGGCACTGCAATCGTGGTTGATTTCGGAACATCAACCAATCTTGATGTGGTTTCGCCAAGAGGCGAATTTCTCGGTGGTGCGCTAGCGCCAGGAATCGAAATTTCTGTAGATGCCTTAGCGCAACGTGCAGCTCAATTACGAAAAGTTGAATTGGTAAAGCCAAAGTCAGTGATCGGTAAGAACACAGTTGAAGCGCTGCAATCGGGCACCATTTATGGCTTTGCAGGCCAAGTTGATGGCTTAGTAACGAGAATTTCTGAAGAGCTAGAGGCTCAATTCAATGAGCGACCAACAGTTATCGCAACAGGTGGTTTAGCGCCGCTGATATTCGGAGTTGCGGATACATTGGATGAGCACGAACCTGATTTAACGCTGATAGGACTTCGCCTAATTCACGAGCGCAATAAGTAAGCCGATAGACTCCCGTCCGTTATGAGCAACCAAGAAGTCGAACTAGAACTCCCAGAGCAGTTACGTATCCGTCGCGAGAAGCGCGAACGTATTATCGAAGCTGGCAAAGAGGCTTATCCAGTTTCTGTGCCGCGCACAAAATCTCTGGCGGAGATTCGCACTAAATATGTAGGTCTTGAAACAGATACTGCAACGGGCGATATCGAATCAGTCGCTGGCCGCATTATTTTTAAGCGCGATACCGGCAAACTTGCTTTCGCAAATCTTCGCGAAGGTGATGGCACTGAACTTCAGGTGATGCTCTCATTAGACAAAGTTGGTCAAGAACAACTTGATGCCTGGAAGTCAGATATAGATTTAGGCGACATCGTCTCAGTAACAGGTGAAGTAATTACTTCAAAGCGCGGAGAACTTTCAATTTTAGCAACTGAGTTTGCACTTGCTTCAAAAGCTTTACGTCCGCTTCCTGTTGAACATAAAGAACTTAACGAAGAGACTCGTGTTCGCCAACGTTATGTAGATTTGATTGTTCGCCCACAAGCTCGAGAGATGGCACGCATTCGTCCGCAGGTAATGAATTCATTACGTAAGACATTTGCGGCGCAGGATTTCCTTGAAGTTGAAACCCCAATGCTGCAAGTTATGCATGGTGGTGCAGCGGCACGTCCATTTAAGACACATTCAAATGCGTACGACATTCCACTATTTCTACGTATCGCACCTGAGCTCTTCTTAAAGCGTTGCGTAGTAGGCGGCATTGAACGAGTATTCGAAATCAACCGTAACTTCCGTAACGAGGGCGCTGATTCCAGCCACTCTCCAGAGTTTGCGATGATTGAGTCTTATCAGGCGTACGGAGATTGGCGCACAATCGCAGATCTAACTCGTGATTTAGTGCAGAACGCTGCAATGGATGTATTCGGTACTCACGTTGTAACTCATCATGATGGACGCCAATCTGATCTAGGTGGCCAATGGGCGGAAGTTTCGCTTTATGAAGTGATTTCAAATGGCGTAGGCCAAGAAGTTACTGCGCTAACACCATATGCAGAACTGAAGAAAATTGCAGATAAATTAGGCATGAAAGTTGATCCAAAGTGGATCACCGGAAAACTTGCAGAAGAGATTTTCGAACATGTTGGTAAAGAACATTTAATTAAACCAACATTCGTAATGGGATTCCCAGTAGATACCTCACCGCT
>JALQWD010000092.1 GCA_023260175.1 Candidatus Nanopelagicaceae bacterium
GGCTTCTTGCAACGTGCAAGTAGATCAGCTGATAGTTGCTGGAATTGTGAACGAGTAATTGTTTCGTCCATAAACATTGGATTCTTATCTGCATCTACAGTGATGTATGGCAGATTTACAGTTGCCTGCATTGATGATGAAAGTTCGATCTTTGCTTTTTCAGCTGCTTCGCGAATGCGCTGCATCGCCATCTTGTCTTTTGTTAAATCAATTCCGTTTGTTGCACGGAAGGTATTTACCAAATGATCAACAAGTGCTTGATCCCAATCGTCGCCACCAAGATGGTTATCACCATTAGTTGCTTTAACCTCGACAACGCCATCGCCGATTTCAAGAAGAGAAACGTCGAAGGTTCCGCCACCTAAGTCGAAAACTAGAATTGTTTGTTCTTTGTCGCCTTTATCTAAACCGTATGCGAGCGCTGCTGCAGTTGGTTCGTTGATAATACGTAGAACATTTAGGCCAGCAATTTCGCCAGCTTCTTTTGTTGCTTGACGCTGTGCGTCATTGAAATATGCAGGAACTGTAATAACTGCATCAGTAACGGTTTCGCCGAGGTATGACTCTGCGTCGCGCTTTAATTTCTGAAGAACACGTGCAGAGATTTCCTGCGGTGTGTACTTCTTGTTATCGATGTCGATGTTCCAATTAGTGCCAATGTGGCGCTTAACGGAACGGATTGTGCGATCAACGTTGGTTACTGATTGACGCTTTGCCACTTCACCTACGAGGACTTCGCCATTCTTCGCGAATGCGACGATTGACGGGGTCGTACGTGCGCCTTCTGCGTTGGCGATGACGGTTGGTTCTCCGCCTTCTAGAACCGAGACGCAACTATTTGTTGTACCTAAGTCGATTCCAACTGCTCTAGCCATTATTTATTGCTCCTTAATTAACTCTGGAAACCTGAGCCGATCCTACTTATAAAGTTGAGTCGGCGCGACTCAAGGTTCTGTTAATCAGAGGAACAGCGAGCTAGGCGAGGATATTCCCGAGCTCTTGTGCCATCGCGCTAGCCTGGCCCACAACCAGAATGGCGCCAGCGGCAGCCTTATTGTTTAAGAGGTAGTTGAGCGCTTTTTCGCGCTTATCTTCATCGCAGATGCAGATCTTTTCAATCGCTACGCCATCGGCAATAGCTTTATCAACTAGCGCCATGCTCTCTGGGGTATCGCAGAGGGCTAAACGGCGGCGCCCCTTTTTGCGGGCACCCACAACATAGCCAAGTTCAGCCATCGCAGCGTTAACGCGTTCGACGGTTTCAGGGGAGACAACTTCGGGGCGGTTCATCACGTTGGAGACCGTTCCGATTGAAACGTTCGCTAATTTAGCGATTTCTCGAACACCATTTTTCATGAGCTAATCCAATATTCTGTCGGGGAATTTTTCAAATTCTTGAGTTACTTTCAGATAACAATATTTAAGTCATCAATATTTCCCTTTTGAAAGTTACTCTTACCCAATGATTTATCCATTGATCGCATACGGAATCACAATTGTCGCGCTGGTTTTGGTTGGACGCGCAGTCCAAAAACTTCTTGCTATTTATAAGAAGGGTCAACCAGATCCAACACGTAGCACCCATAAAAAAGAGCGTCTACAAAATATGCTCAAAGAGACTTTGGGTCATACCAAGATGCTCAACTTCTCGGTCACGGGTGTTGCGCACTGGTTTGTGATGATTGGTTTCGGTTCGCTCTTTGGAAATTTGATCACTGCATTCGGTCAGGTAGTTAACCCTGAATTTGCTTTACCGATTATTGGACATTGGGAACCATATCTTTGGTTCACACAATTCATTGCCTGGGCAACGGGAATCGGCATCGTAGTTTTGATTGCAATTCGCCAAGGAAATCGTTGGAACCACAAAGGTCGCACTTCGCGCTTCTTAGGTTCAG
>JALQWD010000097.1 GCA_023260175.1 Candidatus Nanopelagicaceae bacterium
GATTTCTACATTACTGTTCGAGGTAACTTGTCTCCAAAGGTTAAGAAATTTAGTAAAGACTTGTTTAACCAATTACAACAAAAAGAGTTACAAGCTAAACGTAAAGGTAAAGCTGATCAACCTGTAGATTTAGATGAAGCGCACCTGTTCCGATAAATGCAAAATCTAAATAACTCACATGATTGCAAGCAATCACTGCGCCACCTTTACGTGGCAAATTATCTTGACCTTCAAATTCAAATTGAATATCAAGGCCTTTCCAAAGTGCGCGGAAAAGTCCGATAACTGGGGGATAGACCAGTTCAGCCACGAGCTGCCATTGCCTCTTTATATAGTCGACCTGCGCGATAGCTTGAACGAACAAGTGGTCCGCTCATTACACCTGAGAAACCAATTGCCTTTGCTTCATCTGCTAATTCAACAAATTCGTTTGGTTTAACCCAACGAGCAATTGGATGGTGCATTGGGGTAGGGCGTAGATATTGAGTAATTGTGATGATGTCACAACCTGCGTTGTGAAGATCCTTTAGCGCTTGGCTAACTTCGTCGCGTTCTTCGCCCATACCTAGAATCAAATTTGATTTAGTAATCAAACCGAAATTACATGCCTGTGTAATCACGTCAAGAGAAAGTTCATATCTAAAGGCAGGACGAATACGCTTAAAGATACGAGGCACAGTCTCTAAGTTATGTGCGAAAACTTCTGGGCGGGAATCAAATACTTGATTCAGAAGGTCAGGCTTTCCGCTGAAATCAGGGGCCAGCATCTCAACACCGGTACCCGGATTAAGTTCATGCACTTTCCGGATTGTCTCTGCGTACAACCATGCGCCTTCATCTTCTAGATCATCGCGTGTTACACCAGTGATTGTTGCGTAACGTAATTGCATCTGATTTACAGATTCTGCAACACGTCTTGGTTCGTCGCGATCAACAGGAAGTGGCTTGCCGGTATCAATATTGCAGAAATCGCAACGACGAGTGCATCGATCGCCGCCAATCAAGAATGTTGCTTCGCGATCTTCCCAACATTCGAAAATGTTTGGACAAGCTGCTTCTTGGCAGACTGTGTGAAGACCTTCATTAACAACTAGTGAACGAAGTTGCGTGTATTCCGGACCCATCTTTGCGCGAGTCTTAATCCATTCAGGCTTGCGTTCGATTGGTGTTTCGGCATTGCGCGCTTCAATACGAAGAAGCTTGCGGCCATCAGGTGCAACCTTGGAATCGGTCATGGCTCTAGTTTACTTACTCGAGCAAGAGCCGAAACCATATGCTTCTCGAGCACAGGCGTAACTTCCGATATAGATATTGTGCGATTCAACTCTTTTTCCATGCTGGTGGTCTCAGCTTCTGGCATGCCGCAAGGGATGATTGATCCAAACCTTGCAAGATCGGGGCAGACATTAAGTGCAAAGCCGTGCATGGTTACACCTTTTGCTACGCGAACTCCGATAGCGGAAATCTTTCTTTCGCCATTTTGATCTTTAATCCAAACGCCAGTCTTACCTGCGATAGAAATTCCAGTAATTCCGAACTCTGCAAGTGTTGCGATCAAGCCTTCTTCTAGATTTCTAACAAAGCCAACAACTTCATTACGCTTTTCAAGTCGAACAATTGGATAACCAACAATCTGTCCTGGCCCATGCCAAGTTATTCGGCCGCCGCGATCTACATCAACAACTGGTGTTCCATCTTGAGGGCGCTCTGAAATTTCAGTCCGTCTTCCTGCGGTGTAAACAGAGGGGTGCTCAATCAAGATTAAGGTATTTTTTGAACCGTCTACAACGCTTTGATGTATCTCACGTTGCATCGCCCAGGACGTCTCATATTCAACTAAACCGCTATGAATTACCGCGATATCGGAGAGAGAAACAGGCACCTGCGCATTCTATTGGTTAGACTTCAGTAGGAAAATTAGGGGAGAGATTTAGAATGCGTATACGCGGACGTAAACCACTTTGGATAGCAATTATCACGGTTGTAGCTTGGTTAGGAATTTCAGGCGTCGCTGGACCGATGTTTGGCAAGCTATCGACAGTTCAGAAGAATGACAACACAGACTTTTTGCCAACTAACGCGGAGTCATACAAATTCACTAAAGCGTATGAGAAATATGCCCCTACATCTGATCGTTCAATTCCGGCGCTAGTTTTGTTTATCGGTAATGTTGATCAAGAGAAGATTGCTCAGGCAAACGGATACTTGCAGACTATTCCGAACAAAGAGGTAGAAGGAACAGATAAGAAGATTGGCGAGTATCTGATCCAGGGAGCTCCAATTTTCGCATTCCCATCCGAAGATGGAAAAGCCATTTTAGGTTCGCTCTCCTTTGACGCTGCCAAAATCGCAGATCAAATTGGTAAAGAACCGGCACTTCCTCTAGTCATTGATTCAATTAGAAATTACACCGAAGAATTCGCATCAGCCGGAGGTTATGACGCACACGTCACAGGATTCGCCGCAATCTTTGCGGATCTTTTCAAAGCATTTGGTGGCATTGATTCCACATTACTTTATTGGACATTAGGAATTGTTGCCCTGATTCTGATTGTGGTGTATCGATCTCCAGTTTTGTGGATTCTTCCTCTATTTAGCGCTCTTATGGCTGAGTCCTTAGCTGGAGGTGTTATCTATTTATTAGCGAAGAATGACATTCTGACTCTCGACGGTCAGTCTCAAGGAATTCTCTCTGTGCTAGTGATAGGTGCTGCAACAGATTATGCGCTCTTGTTAATAGCTAGATATCGCGAAGAGCTCCATCATCACGAATCTCGTTTCGACGCAATTCGAATCGCACTTCGCGGTGTACTCGAGCCGATTATCGCCTCAGGTGCCACTGTAACCATTGGCCTTTTGGTATTAATTCTTAGCGAGCTTAAGAACAACCGATCACTCGGCCCTGTCGGCGCAATTGGAATTGTTGCATCGATGATAACAATTTTGACTTTGTTGCCAGCGCTACTCATGTTGTTCGGTCGTTGGATATTTTGGCCACGTATTCCAAAGCATGACGATGTCGATGAGAAATTGACTGGCTTTTGGTCAAAAGTGGCTAATGCGACTGCAAACAGCCCTAAGAAGTTTGCCACGGTTACTTCTGTCGCGTTGCTAATAATGGTCGGATTTATCACTACTTTGAATGCATCTGGCATATCAACTTTGGAAGGTTTCACAAAGAAGCCGAAATCATTGTTAGGCCAAGAATTGCTGCTGGAGCACTTCCCGGGTGGCCAGAATCAACCTACGCAGATCATTGTTGCAAAGGATAAATCTCAAGAAGTAATTGCAGCTGTTTCAAAGGTTGATGGTGTTTCAAATGTTGCTCCTGAAATACTAGATCCTGCGAACCCAGTTGTAATCGAAAAAGATGGTCGCATTGTTCTCGATGCGACATTAGATGTTCCAGCGGATTCAAATGCCGGTCGAGCGCTAGTCCCAGAAATTCGCACTGCTGTACAGGCGATTGATTCTGAAGCGTTAGTTGGCGGCATCAGTGCAACTTTCTATGACGTGGACGTTGCCTCGGAGCGCGATCGCAACCTAATCATTCCTATTGTGCTTCTAATTATCGCAATTATTTTGGCGCTCTTACTACGAAGCATTGTTGCGGCTGCAGTTCTTCTCGCGACAGTAGTTCTTTCCTTTGCAGCAACTTTAGGTGTTTCTGCATTTGTATTTAATAACATATTCCACTTCCCTGGAGCGGATACTTCATTCCCACTATTTACATTTGTGTTCCTTGTGGCTCTTGGTATCGATTACAACATCTTCCTGATGACGCGTGTTCGTGAAGAGGCGCTCAAGTTAGGTACACGTGCTGGAACAATTAAAGGTGTAACCGTTACCGGCGGCGTGATCACCTCTGCAGGCGTAGTACTTGCAGCAACTTTCACAGTATTGGGAGTTCTGCCTTTGGTAGCGCTAGCGCAAATTGCTTTCGCCGTGGCATTTGGTGTTCTTCTAGATACTCTCGTGGTTCGCTCACTTCTTGTGCCTGCTTTGGTTCACATCATTGGCAAGCGCATCTGGTGGCCAGCAAAACTAGAAGATTAAATTCATGCGAGCTGGCATATTTGGCTATGGTTTAGCGGCGAGAGTTTTTCACGCTCCTTTAGCCAAACTTGCCGGCTTTGAAATTGTCGCAATTCAGACAAATAATCTTGATCGTATTGCGCAAGCAAAAGCAGATTTCCCAGATGCAGTTATCTGTGCAGATTCAAAAGAGTTGTTTGCGCAAAAATTAGATTTAGCAATTGTAGCTTCTATCAATACTGCTCATGAGGCAAATGCGAAGGCTGCAATTGATGCCGGGGTTGCGGTAGTCGTTGATAAACCAATGGCGACGACATTGGCTGGAACTAGAGAGCTCTTTAATTACGCAGAGAGCAAAAGCGTTCCAATCACAGTTTTCTTCAATCGCCTTTGGGATAGCGACACTTTGACTATTAAAGATCTCTTGTTAAATAAGCCTGATGTAATTGGAAAGCCTCATCGTTTCGATGGGCGGTTTGAAAGATTCCGTCCTGATTTGAATGCACAATCTTGGCGCGAGCAATCCACTCATCAACAAGGAGGTGGGTTGCTATTGGATCTACAGAGCCACCTAATCTCCACCGCACTGGATTATTTCGGTCCTGCGCAACTTAAATATGCACATGTTAATTCGGTTCGTGGTGCATCTGATGATGATGTGTTACTTGTTCTCGAACACGATTCCGGTGTTATCTCTTCCTTAGCTGCGAGTGCTATTTCTGGAGCGCCTGGTCCACGCGTTCGATTGCTTGGCGATAAAGGCGCGATTGTCATAAATGAGTTAGACCCACAAGAGAACCTACTTCGTGCCGGCAAGTATTTAGATGGCGATAAGAAATCTAGAGTTACTTTAGCTAAAGGCGACCAAACTGCGGATTTAGCAGCGATACCTGGTGATTACGTAGCATTCTATGCGGCGATGTTAAATTTTCTAAATGGGGATGGTGAATTGCCAGTCTCTAAATTACTTGCACTTCAAGTAGCCGAAATTATTGATCAAGCTCGAAATTATCAGGGGAACGCAAAATGATTGTTGTAGTTGGTGCAGGGCTAGCTGGTTTAAACGCTGCAATCACTTTAGAAGAAGCTGGCCGAGAAGTTCTATTGCTTGATGCATCTGATCGCGCTGGTGGCCGCGTCGCAACAGATGTCGTAGATGGATTTTTGCTCGATCGTGGCTTTCAATTGATTAATGCCAATTATCCAGAGCTGAAGCGGTTAAATGTAATTAACCATATTGATTTTGTTGAGGCTCCAAGAGCGGTTGCAATCAATATCGAAGGCAAAGAATCATTCCTCGGAGATCCAAGACAACATTTAACAAGTGCGCTAAATGGACAGACCGGTTCGATTAAAGAGAAGTTGGGTCTCCTTTCATATTTAACTAAGTCTCCTAAATCTGGCGTATCTGTTGCGAGCCAGCTTCAAGGATTGGGACGTACTTACGATCGTGTGCTTCGTCCATTTCTAACTGGCGTCTTCTTATGCGACCCTTCTGAAGTAGAAGCCTCCGTAGGTAAAGAGTTAATCAATTCGTTTGTAACAGGAAAGCCTGGGTTGCCTGCAAATGGCGCTGGTGCGCTTGCCAGCAAATTGGCGGAACGCGTTAGTAATTTACAACTTGATACTCGAGTCGAAGCTATCAAAGATGACCACCTCAAAACATCCAGCGGCAAAATCAAATTTGATTCATTGGTTATTGCAACAGATGCCAATACTGCAGCCCAACTATTAGATATCGAAGAAGTACCGCCAATGGTGGGTTGCACAACTTGGTATCACGTTCCAGATTCATCGCCATCGGATAGTTCAAATTTACTTTTGGATGGCATGCAAGCAGGACCAGTAGTAAATTCATTGGTAATTAGCAACTTGATGAACGGTTATGCGCCAATTGGCCGTTCATTAGTTTCTACAACCACAATTCAACGAGCATCAGAATCAGAGGTTCGTCGACATCTCTCTGCGATGTGGGGTACAAGTACTCAACATTGGGAGTTGTTAGCCAAATATGAAATTCCAGCTTCGTTACCGCTCGCCCGAGTAGGAAAGCGTCTCGCTAACAATGTCCGCGTAGGTAAGAACATTTTCTTAGCAGGAGATTGGCGAGAAGCGCCTTCTCAAAATGGTGCGCTTAAATCAGGAAGAAGAGCTGCAGAGACTTTAATCAGCCAGCGCATCTAGCGCCGGACCGATATGTGGGAAATCAAAGTTGAATCCTGCTTCTTGAAGTACGCCAGGTAGAACTTTCTTTGATCCCAGAATCTCTGTGCTAAATCCACCAAGTGCAAGCTTCAACGCAAATGCCGGAGCTGGAACTAAAGCTGGTCGGCGAAGTGCTCGCGCAAGAGCAGAGGTAAATTCTTGATTTGTAACTGGATTAGGTGCAGTTAAATTAACCGCGCCAGAGATCGAATTGTTCTCAAGAATAAACTCAATTGCGCGTAGCTGATCATGAAGAGTAATCCAAGACCACCATTGCTTGCCGCTGCCAAGTTTTCCACCAAGACCAAATCTGAAAAGTGGAAGCATTCGACCTAGCCCGCCACCTGTTGGATCTAAAACTAAACCGGTTCGAATCTTTACGGTGCGAACATCTCCAGCTAAATCAGCAGCGCCTTCCCATTCGCGACAAACTGCTGCACTGAAATCATCTCCACCGCGATCCATTTCTGTAACCGCACGATTGCCAGTTTCTCCATACCAACCGATTGCTGATGAAGAGATAAATACCTTTGGCTTTACCTGCGCCACTGCGTTTGCAATAGTGGTTGTGCCAAGCAAGCGTGAATTCAAAATCTCTGACTTATATTTCTTAGTCCAACGCTTATCGCCAACACCTGCGCCAGCTAAGTGAATAACCGCGTCAACACCTTCAAGTGCCGCTAAATCAATCTCTTGATTTGCAGGATCCCAGAAAATCTCTTCAGGAGAAACTGTAGGGCGGCGTACTAGACGTTGAACCGTGTAGCCATCGCTCTTTAACTTTCCAACGAGTGCGCTACCAATAAGTCCGGATGCGCCGGTAATTGCAATGCGTTGCATCGAAACTTATAAACCTAGTTCTGCTTCGAAGTTACCTGATTCCAAACGATCCTTAAGAGTCACCAAGAAACGTGCCGCATCTGCGCCATCGACAATTCGGTGATCGTATGAAAGTGCAAGGTAAACCATTGAACGGATTGCGATTGTTTCGCCGCCATCTGCACCCTTAACCACCATTGGGCGCTTAACAACTGCCCCAAGTCCAAGGATTGCAACCTGTGGTTGGTTAATGATTGGAGTATCAAACAGCGCTCCACGTGAACCTGTGTTAGTTAGCGTAAATGTTCCGCCGCCTAATTCATCAGGAGTTACTTTGTTATCACGCGTACGAGCAGCTAGATCTGAAATCTTACGAGCGATACCGCCCATGTTTAGGTCGCCGGCGTTATGAATAACTGGAACCAGAAGTCCACGTTCTGTATCAACGGCAACACCTAAGTGTTCTGCACCGTGATAAACAATGTTTTCGCCATCGATTGAGGCATTAACTACTGGATGTTGCTTTAGTGCTTCGCAGACAGCAACAGCAAAGAATGGAAGGAATGAGAGCTTTACGCCTTCTCGTGCTTCGAAATTGCCCTTTGCCTTATCGCGAAGACGTGCAATCTTTGTTACGTCAACTTCAATTACAGTTGTAAGTTGCGCAGAAACTTGTAGAGATTCCACCATGCGCGCTGCGATTACTTTACGTAGACGCGACATCGGAACGACGGTTCCGCGTAGTGGAGAAGTAGCAACCGGTGCCGATGCTTTTGGAGCTGCAGCAGTTGGTGCAGCAGATGAAATTGGAGCAGCAGCCGGTTTTGCAGATGCCATGACATCTTCTTTACGAATTCTTCCGCCGACTCCGGTGCCTTTAACGTTTGCAAGATTTACACCAAGTTCTGAGGCAAGTTTGCGAACAATTGGAGTTACATATGCATCACTTGGTTGTGATACTGGAGCAGCAGCTACCGGCGCAGGAGTTACCGGTGCTGGTGTTGAAACAACGGGTGCAGTAGGTGCTGGTGTTGGAGTAACAGCAACCGGGGCAGCAGGTACTGGAGTTGGCGCCGCAGGAGCTGGAGTTGATGCTGGAGCACCACTACCACTAATCACTGCTAAGCGTGCTCCAACTGCAACAGTGGTATCTGCCGGAACATCAATCGAGGTAATAATTCCTGCAGCCGGTGAAGGAATTTCGGTATCAACTTTATCTGTAGAAACTTCTAGTAGCGCTTCATCAACTGCAACGCTATCGCCAACATTCTTGAGCCAACGAGTAACAGTTCCTTCGGTAACTGACTCGCCAAGTGCTGGCATAGTTACAACAGTTCCATTTCCATTAGCAGCTGGCGCTGCAGGTGTTGCAACAGGCGCCGGTGTTTCAATTACAGGTGCAGGTGTTGGAGCCGGAGCGGCAGCAACTGGTTCTGGTGTAGCAACTGGAGCAGGTGCAGCGGCAGAGCCATCAGCAGAGATAATTGCTAACTCTGTACCAACTGCAACTGTTTGATCTGGTCCAACAACAATCTTCTGTAATACACCAGCAGCTGGTGAAGGAATCTCGGTATCAACTTTGTCAGTCGAAACTTCTAGTAGTGGTTCGTCAACTGCAACAACGTCGCCCTCATTCTTGAGCCAACGTGTAACTGTTCCTTCTGTAACTGACTCGCCAAGTGCTGGCATTGTTACTGAAAATGACATCTAACCGTTTCCTTCTCTATCTCTTCTTACTATTTGAATTATCTACTAATTAACCGTGCGCGTGAAGTGGCTTGCCCGCCAAAGCCATAAATGCTTCGCCCATAGCCTCGTTCATGGTTGGGTGAGCGTGAACGTATGGTGCAACATCTTGCGCATCTGCCTGCCAGTTGTAAATTACTTGAGCTTCGCCGATTAGTTCGCCAACGCGATCGCCAACCATGTGAATACCAAGAACTGGTCCGCCCTTTTGCTGAACAATCTTGATTGATCCAGCAGTCTTTAGAATCTGTGACTTTCCATTACCAGCTAAGTCGTATGAAACTTCTTCAATCTCATAACCAAGTTCTTTAGCCTTTGCAGTTGTTAATCCAACTGAAGCTACTTCAGGTTCTGAATAGGTAACGCGTGGAACACCATCGTAATTAATTGGCTGTGGATTTAAGCCTGCAATCTCTTCGGCAACCATGATTCCTTCTTGGAATCCAACGTGCGCCAGTTGCAATGTAGGGATCAAATCGCCAACTGCCCAGACACCTGGAATATTTGTGCGGCACTTGTTATCGACAAGTACATAACCACGATCCATTGTCAGACCTTGTTCTTCGTAGCCGATTCCCGCAGAGACCGGACCGCGACCAACTGCTACCAACAGAACTTCAGCAGTGAAAGATTTGCCGTTATCAAGATTCACGGTAACGCTATCTGCATTAACCGTATGTGATTGGAACTTGCTTCCAACTTCGAATTCAATCTTACGCTTACGGAATGCGCGTTCTAATTGCTTTGAAGAAGTTTCATCTTCAAGAGCTACAAGTCGTGGTAGTCCTTCGATGATGGTTACCTCGGCGCCAAATGACTTCCAGACAGATGCAAATTCGCAACCGATTACTCCGCCACCAAGCACAATTGCGCTCTTAGGTACGTAATCCATGTTGAGCGCTTGATCAGAAGTGATTACTCGCTTGCCATCAATATCTAGACCAGGAAGTGTTCGAGCATATGAACCTGTTGCAAGAACTACATTCTTTCCTGTGTACTGAACGCCATTTACTTCAACGGTATTTGGTGAAACTAATTTGCCCCAACCTTCTACGTATGTAACGCCGTGAGACTTAATTAAACCTGAGAGACCTTTATATAGGCGAGAGATCACGCCATCTTTATATGAATTAACGCCAGCCATATCAATTGAATTGAATGTTGCGCTAACGCCAAAGTCAGCTGCATGGCGTGCGCTATCAGCGACTTCGCCAGCGTGTAGGAGCGCTTTAGTTGGGATACATCCGCGGTGCAAACAGGTGCCACCGACTTTATCCGCTTCGATAAGTGCAACCGATAGTCCAAGGCTGGTTGCGCGCAATGCGCATGCATAACCGCCAGAACCGCCACCAAGAATTACAACGTCATAAGACATTTAGCTCTCCAACATAAAGATAAACAACCAATAGGTAACCGCCATTGGCATTCCTACGGGGCTATCCTGCCACTCACACCTATATATAGGTAATCCGAGAAGTCTTTATTTGGCCATCTCAATAAGTGAGCGAACAGATACGCCTGTTGCGCCAACTGGAGTATGGCCATGAGCCTTTCCCGTATTGAGTTCAACGCCAGCTATATCTAGATGTAACCAAGGTAACTCATCGTTGATGAATTCCTTTAAGAAGAGACCGGCGACTAAAGCGCCGCCCATTCGCTCGCCAATATTGGCGATATCAGCGATTGGTGTATCAAGTGATGGTCGTAGCTCTTCCGGAAGTGGCAGCTGCCAAAATTGTTCTCCAGTTGAATCTGTTACATCTAAGAACTCTGCGCAAAGATCATCATTATTTGTCATCACTGCTGAATAACGAGTTCCGAGTGCAACCACTTTTGCACCAGTTAAAGTCGCGACATCAATAATCGCATCTAACTTTTTATTCTCTTGCGCTTTTACAATTGCATCAGCAAGAACCAATCTACCTTCTGCATCTGGATTTAATACCTCGACGGTCTTGCCACCATAAATTGTAATCACATCGGATGGGCGAGTAGCAGTGTCTGAAACCATATTTTCAGCAAGCGCTGCCCATGCATCAACTGCAATAGGTAATTTCAATTCAGCGATTGCCATTAATGCGCTTACTACAGATGCAGCTCCGGTCATATCACCTTTCATCTCATCCATATTTAGAGCAGGTTTTAGCGCTAAACCTCCGGAATCAAACGTAATTCCCTTACCCACATATGCGTAAGTTCGTTTTGCTTTAGCCGGTTTGTATGAAAGATGAACTAAACGTGGAGGATTGGCTGATCCTTGTCCTACTCCTATTAATCCGCCAAAGCCTTGAGACTTTAATTGCTTCTCATCCCAAACCTTTATCTTTACTCCAGAAATCTTCTTTGCCTTTTCATTGATTAACTCTGCAAATTTCTTTGGATTTAAATAACTAGGTGGCATATTGACCAAATCACGTGCAAAGAAAGTCCATCTAGTAACAATTTCAACTTCCTTAAGTAATTTGCTATCTCCATCAGCGTCAATGTAAATCTCTGAAAGCGGCGCCTTCTGATCTTTCTTGGTATGACCGCGAAAATCAACAAAAGAATATGAACCTAACGCGGCGCCTTCTGCCATGGC
>JALQWD010000004.1 GCA_023260175.1 Candidatus Nanopelagicaceae bacterium
ATACCTTCACTTCCGCTGCAACAAGTGTTCCGGCTGCATGAGGAAGTAACTTGGGAAGATCAAAGACTGAGGCATGCTTACGGTGTACTGCGCCAAATCCATCGCCTACATAAACATCAGCAAGTTCTGCTAATTGCTTAGCAAACTCTGCGCGCTCAGCTTCATCCTTTGAAGTTTCCGCAGCTGCATATCGAATGTTTTCAAGTAGCAGTACTTCCCCGGCGGCCAATGACTTTGCCTTTGCAGTCACGTCTGCATTTACAACGGTTGCTGCTGATTCGAATTTAACTTCTTTACCAAGCAACTCGCCTAAACGTTTTGCAATTGGAGCAAGTGAGAGCTCTGGCTTTGCTTCGCCCTTTGGTCGACCCAAGTGAGCTGCAATTACAAGTGAAGCACCGCTATCTAGAAGCGCTTTAATTGTCGGAAGTGATGCACGGATACGACCATCATCAGTAATAACGCCTTCCTTCAGAGGGACATTTAAGTCGCAGCGAAGGAAGACGCGCTTACCGCTGACAGCGAGATTTGATAACGCTGTCATTAGAAATTAAAGGCTCTTACCGACTAGACCGATTAGATCTACAAGGCGGTTTGAGTAACCCCATTCGTTGTCATACCAAGAAGCAACTTTCACAGTCGAACCGATTGCCTTTGTAAGACCAGCGTCAAAAATTGATGAGTGTGGATCTGTAACGATATCTGAAGAAACAATTGGATCTTCTGTGTAAGCCATGATGCCCTTAAGTGGACCTTCTGCTGCTTTCTTCATCGCTGCATTCACCTGATCAGCTGTAACTTCCTTAGCAAGTTCGAAAGTCACATCTGTGATTGAACCTGTTGGAACTGGTACGCGAAGTGCGTAGCCGTCAAGCTTGCCCTTAAGTTCTGGCAGAACTAGTGAGATCGCCTTCGCAGCGCCTGTTGATGTTGGGATGATGTTTGTTGCCGCTGCACGTGCACGACGTAGGTCTTTGTGTGGGAAATCTAGGATTACCTGGTCGTTTGTGTAAGCGTGAACAGTTGTCATAAGGCCACGAAGAATTCCGAACTCTTCGTGTAGAACCTTTGCAAATGGTGCAAGGCAGTTAGTTGTGCAAGATGCATTTGAGATGATGTTGTGCTTTGCAGCATCGTACTTATCATCGTTTACGCCCATCACGATTGTGATGTCTTCATCTGTTGCAGGAGCAGAGATGATTACCTTCTTTGCTCCAGCTGCGATGTGCTTCTGTGCATCTGCTGCCTTTGTGAAGATACCGGTTGATTCGACAACAACCTGTGCGCCAACGCTTGCCCAGCCAAGTGCGCCTGGATCGCGCTCCGCGAAAACCTTAATTGTCTTGCCACCAACGGTGATTGAACCTTCACCAGCTGTTACCTCTACTGGAAGACGACCCAAGATTGAGTCGTACTTAAGAAGGTGTGCAAGTGTTGCGGTAGGTGTTAAGTCGTTAATACCTACGATTTCGATATTTGGATTGTTTAGCGCCGCGCGGAAGAAGTTACGACCGATGCGACCAAAACCATTAATGCCTACTTTGGTGACTTTTGATGCCATTTAAAATTACCTCTCACATGAAAAAACCCAGCGGATGGGTGGATTTACATATATCCACAACGCTGGGGTACTCTCCTAGCCTATCGCAGGCGCGGTGATTATTTAAGTGTTAATTGAGCAAGTCTGGACTTAAACCAGCCTCAGTATCTGGAATTCCAAGCTCTGAAGCGCGCTTATCTGCCATGGCCAATAGGCGGCGGATGCGACCGGCGATTGCATCCTTAGTCATTGGCGGAGTTGCAAGTGAGCCCAATTCTTCGAGCGATGCCTGGCCATGATTGATTCGTAATTCGCCAGCTTCTTTTAAGTGATCAGGAATTGTTTCACCCAAAATTTCCATTGCGCGTTGAACACGAGCAGATGCTGCAACTGCTGCGCGCGCACTACGTCGAAGATTTGCATCATCAAAATTTGCTAAGCGATTTGCAGTAGCGCGAACTTCACGTCGCATACGACGTTCTTCCCATGCCATTACTGATTCGTGTGCACCGAAACGTGTAAGTAGCGCACCGATTGCATCACCATCGCGAATTACTACACGATCTACGCCGCGAACTTCGCGAGCTTTTGCAGAGATACCAAGTCGACGAGCTGCACCAACTAGTGCAAGCGCTGCTTCTGGACCCGGACAGGTAATTTCTAAAGACGATGAACGCCCAGGTTCAGTTAGTGAACCATGTGCAATAAATGCACCACGCCATGCAGATTCTGCATCGCAAATTGGGCCATTAACAACCTGCGGTGGCAAGCCGCGAATAGGTCGATTATGTGAATCAACTAAACCTGTCTGACGCGCTAATGCTTCGCCATCTGCAATCACGCGGATTACATAGCGTGATCCCTTTCGAATTCCTGATGAAGAGATGACTGCTAAATCTGATTCATGTCCGTATAGATCGGCGATGTCTTTACGAAGACGTCGAGCGCTCTGCGCTGCATCTAATTCAACTTCTACGACGATTTTGCCTGCTGCAATATGTAATCCACCTGCGAAGCGAACTAGCGCAGAGACCTCTGCTTTGCGGCAGCAAGGTTTAGTAACTGGGAGACGAGTTAATTCGTCTTTTAAACTTGAGGTCATCGCCATAACGTGCGTTATTCAACCCTATTAGCGTCGAAAATGTGTCTGAAAGTAGAATTTAATTTTGAAATATCGTGGTGAATTGCTCCTGGAGCGCGTCTAACATCACCAAGAATCAATTTTCCGCCGAAACCTTCAACCACTGCTTCAAGGTTTTTATGGTCACGAACCCCTGAATGGTCAGCGACAACATAATCAAAGCGGAGTGATGGAGCGTATTGGTTAAGAAGCTGTAGATGTTCTTCTGGCGTATACCCCGCAAACTCATCACCGGCGATCGATGGATGCGCATCTAAATTAAGCAAAATAATTTTCTTAGCGCTACTTGCACATAAAGAATCGCGTTGTGCTGGCACCATCAAATGTGGCAATACTGAAGTGAGCCATGAACCTGGCCCCATGGTTATGAAATCCGCTTCTTCAATTGCGCGAATTGCTTCAGGTCTTGCGGGAGGATTTTCCGGAATTATTCTGATTGATTCTAAGCGTCCTTTAGCAGTCGCAACCTCTTTTTGTCCGCGAACCACAATTCTTCCAACACTTGTTTGAAAAGTTCCTTCGATATCAAGAGGTTGCGCAGCCATTGGTAATACGCGACCAACTACACGAAGCAATGAACCAACGCGATCTAAACCAGCGACAAAATCTCCATCGCGATCCCAAAGCGCAGTTAATAAGAGATTGCCGACTGTGTGTTTATTTAGGTGGCCTTCACTAGTGAAGCGATACTGCAGAATCTCTGCCCAACTTCTGCCCCATTCGTCATCTGAACAGAGCGCAGTTAGCGCCATTCTTAAATCACCTGGTGGCAAAATTTCAAACTCTTCGCGAAGTCTGCCGCTTGAACCACCATTATCTGCAACCGTAACAATCGCAGTGATTTGATGAGTGAGTTGCCTAAGGGCGCTTAGCGTTGCTGCTAAACCATGTCCGCCACCTAGAGCTACAACTTTAGGAGTTGAGAAATCTATCTGGCTCATTCGCGTCCGACATCTCGATGCACGGCATGCGCTTCAATTTCAAAATCATTGCTCTTACCAGAAAGTTGCTTTGCTAATTCTTCAGCGATTGCAACGCTTCGATGTTTACCGCCCGTGCAACCCACAGACAAAGTTATGTACTTCTTTCCTTCACGGAGATATCCAGCGCTCATCTTCTTTAAAAGTCTTGCGTAGCTATCGATGGTCTCTGTTACGCCATCTTGCGCAAGGACGTAGGAACTAACTTCTTCGCTCTGGCCATTCTTCGGTCGAAGTTCTGGCACCCAATGAGGATTTGGAATGAATCTGCAATCTAGAACTAAATCAGAATCAACCGGAATTCCGTATTTATACCCGAAACTTAAAACATTAATTCGAACTCCAGCTGCACCATCACTCTTGAAGAATTCATTTATACGCTTTTCAAGCTGATGAACATTTAGATTGCTGGTATCAATTACTTGATCTGCATCTGCTCTAAATTCTTCAAGTCGGACACGCTCCTTTACGATTCCATCAACAATTCGACCAGATGCTTGCAGCGGATGTGGTCGACGAGTTGACTCGAAACGTTGCACTAGGGCTTGATCGGAAGCATCCAAAAAGAGCATCCGATAGTTTACGCCTGCGCCTCGTAGTTCCTTAATCGCGCTACTTAAATCATCAAAATATTTACCAGTTCGCACATCAACAACTACTGCAATACGCGGTGAATCTGATGCTTGAACGAGACCAAGGAGCAAAGATGGAGGCAAATTATCAACTACATACCAACCGGAATCCTCAAGCGCATGCGCAACCGTTGATCGCCCAGCCCCGGACATACCTGTTAGAAGAAGTAATTCGTTGCTCATGCCGATATCTTCCAATACCTGTCAAGCATCATGAATCTCGCCTGTTTCCATATCTATCGCGGTGCTAGCTGCGCCTAAATGCGCACTAATCGATTTTGCTAATCTTTCGCCGATTCCTGGAGTCTGCGCTATATCTTCAGGCGTTGCCTTCTTAATCGCTGAGACCGAACCGTAGCGATCCAATAGCGCAGCTCTTCTAGTCGGGCCAAGATCATCAATCTCATCAAGCAGGGATTCCAACATAATTTTGGAGCGACGTGAACGATGGAAAGTAATCGCAAATCGATGTGCTTCGTCGCGAATTCGTTGAAGCAAATACAAACCTTCACTATTTCTCGGCAAGATAATTGGGTCAGGGTTGCCAGGGAGCCAAATCTCTTCAAGTCTCTTAGCTAAACCAACCACAGCGATGTCGGTAATTCCTAATTCGAGAAGCGCGCGCTCCGCTGCGGCAACTTGTGGCGCACCACCATCTACCACAATCAAATTAGGCGCATAGGCAAACTTTCCGACAATTTCACCAATCTCTACATTTTGATCCGAAATCCAACGCTTCATTCGTCGTGTAATTACTTGGTGCATTGCGCGGGTGTCATCTTTTGCTGTTTCGGTTTCAATGATGAAGCGACGATAATCGCTTTTCTTGATTTGGCCATCTTCGAAGACCACCATAGAGGCAACTACTGTCGTGCCTGAAGTATTTGAAATATCAAAACACTCAATACGAAGTGGCGCGCTATCTAGAGCAAGAGCTTCTTGTATTTGAGTAAGGGCTTTGCCACTCACTGCAGCATCGTTCGCGCGCTTGGATAAATATTGAATCAGTGAGTAGCGAGCATTTCGCTCAACAGTTTGGGAAAGCTCTAACTTTTCGCCTCTCTGCGGGTTTCGAATCTCAACTTTTGCACCACGAAGATCCGCCAAGTATTTTGCTAAGTTCTCATCAACATCGCGATTGATAATTAGCTCTGCAGGTAGCTCCTCTTCAGCATAAATCGAAACTAGGAATGGGGTTAGCTCATCTTCCCCTTCAAGGATCTCATTCTGATTCAAAATCCAGCTACGAGAACCTCTAATTGAGCCTGCTCTGATTTTGAAGATTGAAGCAGCGGTATGCAGGCCTTCCGTATACAAAGAGATTACATCAGCGTTTATCGTTTCAGAGAGCGCAGCATCATTCGCTTCGATTGATGTGTTCAGCGCATTTACCTGATCACGAAGTCTTGCGGCCCTTTCGAACTCTTCGTTAGCGGCGGCCTCCGCCATCTCTTTCTCTAAAATTGAAATTAGATCTGTATTGCCGCTGCTCAAGAATTTATCTAGCTTTTCAGCAAGCCCTTTATGCTCCTCTTCGCTTACCCAGCCAACACAAGGAGCAGCGCATTTACCGATATCGCCATAGACGACGCCGATGGCGCCCAGGGTAAGCGCACCGAGTGATGATTTGGATGCAGACACTGGAAAAGCGGGC
>JALQWD010000032.1 GCA_023260175.1 Candidatus Nanopelagicaceae bacterium
TTCAGTCTTGGCAGACCCTCACCTGTAACGTTAGAAATCGTGAAAATGGGAGCAATCTTGTTAGAAGTCAACTTTTCAGACAAGTTTTGAACATCGTCTCCATCCTTCACTACTATAGGAGCTTTGTTGACGTTTGGGTTCTTCATAATTTTAACCAAAGTGTTTACTGTTTCTTCGTAGACGTTTTTAGGCGCAATGTCGATTTTGGTGATCACGATAAACAAAGGAATTTTGAGAGCCAAAGTTATTCCGAGATGCTCTTTTGTCATTCGACTCACGCCCATGTTGGCTCCGACTATAACCATGCAGTAGTCTGGCATGAGGCCTACGAGACCAAACATGGTAGTTTTTAGGTATTTCTCGTGACCGCACAAGTCTAAAAAGGTCACAATCTTCTTAGAGTTCTAAGCGATGTGGGCCCAAGACTAGTTTTTACTGGCGTTCGCACGTTCTGGAAGCACAACTTGATTGTTGTCGAATGGGCAAAGAGCGCAGAACCACTTGGTTTAAAGGATGCGCCAAAGAGTGTGGCAGAGCTCGAAGAGAAGCTGGAATATTTCCGTAATAATTCACTATTCGCCAATGAAACAACGTTGAACGTTGTTCGCTTTATTATGAAACCGCCATTTTCAAAGTTTGGGCTAATTCCTTTTACAATTTTTGCAAATGCCGCAGTGGCTACGCTTGATCCCAGAGATATTGAGCTTTTAGGGCTAAAACCAAAGGGCAAGATTTGGCTGCGAATGGCCAAGGTAATTTTGGTTTTCTTAAGCGCGATTTTGGGACACGAATCTCCAAGTCAGAAGTTTGCAAGGCAACGTATAGATAGGCTTCGTAAATGACCAGAGTTATTGCGCATCGAGGCTATTCGGCAAAATATCCAGAGATGAGCCGTGAGGCCTATATAAATGCAATTCCGGTTAGCGATGGTTTTGAATGCGACCTACATTTAACTAGCGATTTGAAGCTCTTTTGCTGGCATGACGACACCATGGATCGCACCTCAAATATGAGAGGCGACGTTCATGAATTGACCTGGGCACAAATTAGCCAAGCCACCCCACAACCAATTCTCTTCAAAGAATTTATGGAAATTGCAATTGGTGCCGGTAAAGATGTTTTAATTGAAACAAAGCACCCACAGAAATTTAAAGGTTTATTAGAAAGGCGTCTCAAAGAGGAGCTAGATCAACTAAATCCAAAGATTGATATGAGCTTTATGTCTTTTGATCCAAAGGCTGTCTGGCGCATGCGTAATTTCCCTGGCCGCAAAGTGCAGCTTGTTGAAAAAAAGTTTTATGTGCCTAAATTTCACGCAGATGTAGTAGCGCCGTGTTGGGAGCTAGTTACCAAGAAGTGGGTAGATGAAGTCCCTGCGCGCGGCCAAGAGATGTATGTCTGGACAGTAAATGATCCGGAAGTTGCTAAACGTTTAGCAGGTTGGGGAGTAGATACTTTGATATCTGATAACCCTGAACTAATTGCTAGTTCGCTTTAATTTCCCTGACTTCTCTTACCAAATATGGCAGCGCAATTGCCATCACTAAAATTACCGCAAGAATATTTAGTGTTGAATTAGCGCCGAATTTCTCAACCGTAGGTCCGGCAAGGCCCATTATTAAAGGGGCCATAGCGGTTGCACCCCATGCATCGTAGGCAAGAACTTTGGACATAGATTCTTTTGCAACATGTTGTTGGATTGTGGTTATCCAGAGTACATAGAAGAGATCAAGCGAAATTCCGAATAGGAAACCGCAGAGTGCAATTAAGAAAATTGAATCAGAATTTCCAAGTGCCAAGGCCCAAACGACGGTAGGAAATTGCGCAAGAAGAGCTACCCGAATTGGATATTTAGGCTTGATCTTGCCAGCAATAACAACACCAAATACCGAGCCAAGGGACATGCTGGTCAGAATTACAGACCAAGGTTTCGGTCCGCCCAAATTCTCTTTAGCGATAATTGGTCCGATTACTGAATATATAGATCTCTCGCAGGCATACATAATTGTTGAAGCTGCCACAATTGCAACAATCCATTTATGACTTGTGAATTCACGCCATCCATGTCGAATCTCTTTCAAAGTTGATTCTGAACTTGGCTTTGCAACAGGGGTGTATTTGCGAAGTGAAAATACAATTAAGCCAGCGCCTAAGAATGTTAACCCATCAATTGCGATTGCCCAGCCGGCCCCTAGGGTTGCCACCAGAACGCCACCAATAGATGAACCGATAATTAGCGCGATATTCGATGAAAGACCAATTGCAGAATTAGATTCCTGCAATATTTTTTCATCTGCTAAGTCAGTTGTAAGTGCGCCCATCGATGGATACCAAATTGCATTTAACATGCCACTTATAAAACCAACAACAATAAATAGCGCAACTGAGCCATGTCCGCTTACTAGAGCTAAACCGTTCGCTAGAACAATAAGCCCGAGCAAAATATCTGTTCCGCCAACCATCTGTGCTCTAGGAAATTTATCTCCGATGACTCCGCCTATTAACATGAAACCAGTTAACGGCAACATGGTCGAAAACCAAACAAGCGATAACGCGGTTGGATTGCCATCCGGTAGTCC
>JALQWD010000193.1 GCA_023260175.1 Candidatus Nanopelagicaceae bacterium
ATTCACGCATTAAGCCTGAAATTTGTGTGTTATCGCTTAGCTTTAACTTTGACTTTGTTGATGCAACACCGGCAACCATTGCAAAGCCATTGATGAATGCAACATCAGAACGATTCTTTTGATCCTGGAAATAGCCAAGTCCTACTGTTCCTGAACCACCAGACTTATATGAAACGGTGTAATCACCGAGCATGCCTTCTGCTTTCATAGCATCAGCAAATGCAATAGCGGTTGTGCCATAGCCACCGCCAACGCCCGAAGATGAAACCCACTCGAGCTTAGAAATTGGCTTCACATCTTTGTACCACCATTTGGTTTGGCCCTTTAGCGTTCCAGTTGGGACAACCATGCAAGTTAAATCTGTGCCATCAACGCCCTTACCTGGTGCGGTGGTTCCTTTTGCAGCTGCGGCTTCTGTGCAATCTGCGCCTACAGTTGCCTTCGATGCTGGCTTAGGAGCTGCATAAGATGTAGCAGTTCCACTAAGTACCAATGCTGAAGATGCAGCGATCGCGATTGCGCCAAAAAACTTCTTTGTTTTCATTGACTCTTCTCTCTTAATTTCCGGGAAATTCCTGACTATTGGAGCTCGGAATGGAGAAAACTTATATGGTTACTGATGCGTTTTGAACTGAATTAAATAACTTTTTAATAAACGTTTAGAGCAGATCAGAGATCTCTACGCCTAAACGACCAAGTTCTGACTTGCCACCATCAAGCGCGGTAAGCACAAATGGCTTTCCATCAGGGGCGATGCAATATGAATTCTCAAAATGTGACCCACGTGACTTATCTTGGCTGATCACTGTCCAATCATCTCCAAGCACCTTGGTCTTATGAGTTCCGCGAGTAATCATCGGTTCGATTGCTAAACAAAGTCCTTCAACAATATCAGGGCCGTGGCCAGGTTTTCCATAATTAAGAACATGCGGTTCCATGTGCATTGAAGTTCCAATTCCATGGCCACCATATTCGCGCAAGATTCCATACTTGCCTTGCGAATTTACATACTCTTCAATTGCATGACCAATATCAGATAACTTGCCGCCTTTTTTACCGGCTGCAATACCGCGCCACATTGATTCTTCGCAAACATCTAACATTTTTTGATCTGCAGAATCGCCAGCGCCAACTACAACAGAGAAAGCAGCATCTCCATGCCAACCATCAATAATCGCACCGCAATCAATTGAAACTACATCGCCTTCATGAATTACGCGATCGCCAGGAATTCCATGAACAATCTCTTCATTTACTGAAACGCAAATAGTTGCTGGATAACCGTGATAACCAAGAAAGTTTGAAGTTCCGCCACCGCGTTTGATATTTGCTGCTGCAACTGCATCAAGTGCGGAAGTTGTCATGCCAGGCTTTATAGTTTCACGAAGTAGCTGCAGAGTTTCTCCAACCAAGAGCCCTGCTTTGCGCATGCTCTTTAGTTGATCAAGAGTCTTTAGCTCGATCGCCATAGTGGTTACTTTACGCGTGAGAGCGCAGCAATTGCAGATTCAGTAATTTCGTTCACTGGACCTGTTGCTGAGATGGTGATTAATAAACCTTCATTGCGATAGAAAGAGATGATTGGTTCTGTCTGCTCTGAATAAACTTCAAGGCGGCGAGTAATAACTTCAGCTTTATCGTCATCACGCTGTACTAGCGCAGTTCCACAGCCATCGCAAACGCCTTCGGTTGCAGGCTTCTCATAAACCACATGGAAAGTGCGCTGGCAATTTGGGCATGAACGGCGACCAGATAAACGAGTAACGATCTCTTCTGAATCAACGCTTAGTTCAAGCGCTGCATGAAGAGGTGTTCCCTTCTCAGCCAAGATCGCGCGTAGAACTTCTGCCTGCGCAACGTTACGTGGATATCCATCTAATAAAAATCCATTACCCAAATCATCTTGATTGAGACGATCTTTAACCATGTCATTAGTAACTGAATCCGGAACCAATTCGCCCTTATCCATGTACTTCTTCGCTTCTAAACCAAGCGGAGTATTACCTTTTAAGTTAGCGCGAAAAATATCGCCAGTAGAAATATGTGGAATTCCAAAGTGCGCGGCAAGAAATTGAGCTTGAGTTCCTTTACCTGCACCTGGTGCACCGACCAGGACTAGACGCATTAGTGTAAAAATCCCTCGTAGCTGCGCTGCTGTAGCTGAGACTCGATCTGCTTTGCAGTGTCAAGACCAACGCCAACCACAATCAAAATTGCAGTTCCGCCGAATGGGAAGTCCTGAGTTGCTCCGAAGAGAATCAAAGCTCCGATAGGAATAATCGCAACAAGCGCTAGATAAAGAGCACCTGGAGCTGTAATACGTGAAAGAACATACTGTAGATATTCAGCAGTTGGCTTACCTGCGCGAATACCTGGAATAAATCCACTTGGCTCAGTTTACTCAGACTGTTATGCCTGAAATTGCGTTTTTACAACATGGAGCTGCTGGGACCAAAGCAC
>JALQWD010000082.1 GCA_023260175.1 Candidatus Nanopelagicaceae bacterium
CTGCAAGCGATCAACGACAATTTCGATTGTGTGCTTCTCTTGTTTCTTAAGCTTTGGTGGTTCAGAGAGTTGAATGACCTCACCATCTACGCGAGCACGTGAGAATCCTTGAGTGATCAACTCCTGCCATACATCGGCAAATTCGCCCTTACGTGCACGCACCATTGGCGCGAGTACTTGAAATTTGGTGCCGGTTGGTAAATCCAAAATCTGATCAACAATAGCTTGAGGCGTCTGACGCGCAACTTCTTTGCCGCATTTTGGGCAATGCGGACGGCCCGCGCGCGCGAAGAGCAGGCGAAGGTAATCGTAAACTTCAGTAATAGTTCCGACTGTAGAACGTGGATTGCGATTGGTAGATTTTTGATCAATTGAAACCGCTGGCGATAAACCTTCGATGAAGTCAACATCAGGCTTATCCATCTGTCCTAAGAATTGACGTGCATATGCAGATAGCGACTCAACATAACGACGCTGACCTTCTGCGAATATGGTGTCGAAAGCTAACGATGACTTGCCCGAACCAGAGAGGCCGGTAAAGACAACTAGAGCATTTCTTGGAAGTTCTAGGGAGACATTTTTGAGGTTATGTTCGCGTGCACCGCGAACTACCAATTGTTCAGCCACTTACTCCGCCTCTTCCATCGCTCTTAACTCGCGTTTCAAATCTTTAATCTCATCGCGTAAACGAGCAGCCAATTCGAATTGTAATTCACCTGCTGCCCCACGCATCTGTTCGGTGAGCGACTCTATCAATGCCAATAACTCTTGTCTTGGCAGGTTAACGAGAGTTTTACTATGAACGCCAATTGCAGGAGCGTCGATTCGCTTGCCACCAAGGAGTTTCTGGGTATCTTCCTCTTCTTTGGCAATCAACTCCGTAATATCAGAAATCTTCTTACGTAATGGTTGAGGATCAACTCCGCGTTCGGTGTTATAGGCAATCTGCTTTGCACGACGGCGATTAGTTTCATCGATTGCTTTGCGCATTGAATCGGTCATGTTGTCGGCATACATATGCACTTCGCCAGATACATTTCGGGCAGCGCGTCCAATAGTCTGGATTAACGAAGTAGCCGAGCGGAGAAAACCCTCTTTGTCTGCATCCAGAATGGAAACCAGTGAAACTTCAGGTAAATCCAAACCTTCACGAAGCAGATTGATACCAATTAATACGTCGTATTCGCCCATGCGCAATTCGCGGAGCAATTCAACGCGGCGCAAAGTATCTACTTCTGAGTGTAAGTAGCGAACACGAACCTTTCGCTCCTGTAAATATTCAGTTAAATCCTCTGCCATTTTCTTGGTCAAAGTTGTAACCAAAACGCGTTCGTTGCGCTCTGCTCGAATATTTATTTCATTTAATAGATCATCAATCTGACCGCGAACCGGTTTAAGGACAATCTTTGGGTCAACCAAGCCGGTTGGGCGGATAACTTGTTCAACAACTTCGCCACCGCACTTCTCCATTTCATATTTTCCGGGAGTTGCTGAGAGATAAACCTTCTGTCCTACGCGTTCTAAGAATTCTGGGAATTTAAGTGGGCGGTTATCCATGGCACTCGGTAAGCGGAATCCATGTTCGACCAAGGTGCGCTTGCGAGAGGCATCGCCTTCGTACATCGCTCCAATTTGCGGAACGGTCACGTGACTTTCATCGATAACCACCAAGAAATCTTCTGGGAAGTAATCCAGTAGGCAGTTTGGCGCGCTACCAGGATCACGATCGTCTAAATATCTGGAGTAATTCTCGATGCCGCTGCAGAAGCCAAGTTGCTGCATCATCTCTAAATCAAATGTCGTACGCATGCGAAGTCGTTGAGCCTCAAGGAGCTTGCCTTGTTTCTCAAACTTCTTAACTTGCATCTCCATGTCGGCTTCAATTTCACCCATTGCTCGTTTAATGGTTTCAGGGCCAGCTGCATAATGTGTTGCTGGGAAGATATACATCTCGGTTTCATCATGAACAATTTCGCCTGTAAGCGGATGCAAAGTTGTGATGCGCTCAATCTCATCACCGAACATTTCAATACGAACCGCTAGCTCTTCATACATAGGGATGATTTCGATGGTATCTCCACGAACCCTAAAAGTTCCGCGATCAAAAGCTAGATCATTTCGCTTATATTGGATATCAACAAACTTGCGAAGCAGAGCATTTCTTTCGATTTCTTCGCCAACCCGTAAACGCACCATGCGATCTACATACTCTTGCGGAGTTCCAAGGCCATAAATACATGAAACTGTAGCCACCACGATTACATCTCTACGGGTCAGCAATGAATTGGTTGCAGAGTGACGAAGGCGCTCTACCTCAGAGTTAACCGCCGAATCCTTTTCAATGAAGGTATCCGTCTGTGGAACATACGCTTCTGGCTGGTAATAGTCGTAATAGCTAACAAAGTACTCAACCGCATTATTTGGAAGTAGCTCTCGGAATTCATTTGCCAATTGAGCGGCAAGAGTTTTGTTGTGAACTAGAACCAGAGTTGGTCTCTGTAATCTTTCAATGAGCCAAGCAGTGGTTGCCGACTTTCCGGTACCAGTAGCGCCGAGTAGAACGACATCCTCTTCGCCGACATTAATTCTTCGCACCAACTCTTCGATAGCCTCAGGCTGATCACCGGCTGGTTGGTAATCTGAGATAACTTGGAATGGAGCAACTTTGCGCTGTAAATCAGTTACGGGACGCATTTAACTCTTCCCAGATTTCTTCAACTTTACGCAACAGATCTTCTTCGTTGCCAGAGTTCTCGATAACAATATTAGCGACAGCTTTTCGCGCCTCTGGCGTGGCCTGGTTAGCAATTCTCTTTTCTATTTCAGAGATAAAGAGACCGCGAGCTTTAAGTCTTTCAATTCTTGCCTCGATCGGTGCTTCAACTGTTATTACTAGGTCGAATTTATCTGCTGCATTAGTTTCAACGAGCAATGGAATCTCATAAATTAAAAACTGATCTTCTGTAAGCGCTTTGCGAGCATCTGAAAGACCTTTTTGCACAATCGGATGAACTATTGATTCCAAAATTTTTCTTTTGTTTTCGTCAGTAAAAACTATTTCACCCAAGGCGCGGCGATTAATATCGCCATCTTTAAGAATTTCATCGCCGAAAGCTGCAACAACTTGATCAAAACCGGCGCTTCCGCGTTCGATAGCTTGGCGCGCCAACTGATCTGCATCAATCACCTCTGCGCCTAGTGAGAAGAAGTAATTAGCTACTAATGATTTACCGGCGCCGATGCCACCAGTTAGAGCTATTACCTTCATGTTGTTAAGCCTATCTAAATAAAAAGCCCCACTAGAAACTAGCGGGGCTTTTTAACTTAATTACTGAAATTATTCAGCTGGCGTGCCTTCAACAGCCTCTGCTGCTTTAGCTGCATCCTTCTGAGCCTTGTGTGCCATGAAGCGTGCTTGAGCTTCAGCGTATTGACGCTCCCACTCTTCGCGCTGTGCTTCGAATCCTGGCTTCCACTCTTGAGCATCTGCATCGAAACCTTCTGGGTAGATGAAGTTGCCTTCAGCATCGTAACGAGCTGGCATGCCGTATTGAGTTGGATCAAATGCTTCCACTTCAATTTCAGCGCCTTCGTTAGCTTGCTTTAGAGATAGTGAGATACGACGACGCTCTAGGTCGATGTCGATAATCTTTACGAATAGTTCATCGCCAACCTGAACAACCTGCTCAGGGATTTCTACGTGGCGCTCTGCTAATTCAGAGATGTGAACTAGACCTTCGATACCTTCGTGAACACGGATAAATGCACCGAATGGCACAAGCTTTGTAACCACACCTGGCACAACGGTATTAATTGTGTGGGTGCGAGCAAATGCCTGCCATGGATCTTCCTGTGTTGCCTTAAGTGAAAGCGATACACGCTCGCGCTCGAAATCAACTTCTAGAACTTCTACAGTTACTTCGTCGC
>JALQWD010000042.1 GCA_023260175.1 Candidatus Nanopelagicaceae bacterium
GATCTTTCAGATATGGCACGTTGGTATATCGGTGGTCTGTTAAAGCACGCACCATCTCTTCTTGCCTTCACAAACCCAACCGTTAACTCATATCGTCGCTTGGTTCCAGGCTATGAAGCTCCAGTAAATCTTGCTTACTCAGCACGTAACCGCTCAGCATGTATCCGTATCCCAATTACCGGATCAAATCCAAAGGCGAAGCGCGTTGAATTCCGTTGCCCAGATCCTTCATCAAATCCATATCTAGCATTCGCAGCTATGTTAATGGCAGGTCTTGACGGTATCGAGAACAAGATCGAACCAGCAGCACCAGTTGATAAGGACATCTACGAATTGTCAGGCGCGGAAGCGGCTGCAATTCCACAGGTTCCAGGTTCACTAGATGCAGCACTTGATGCGCTTGAGAAGGATCACGGATTCCTTACAAAGGGTGGCGTGTTCACTGATGATCTAATCGAAACTTGGATCGCATTCAAGCGTAAGGAAGAAGTGGATTATGTTCGTCTACGTCCACATCCAGCTGAATTCGAACTTTATTACGATATCTAAGATGTAACTTCGATTAATTCTCCTAATCGAAATATGACTGACCCCGCTAGCGATAGCGGGGTTTTTCATTATGTTCAACAGTTAAAATCGCACAATGGTTCCTAAGTTAATTGCATCCGATCTACTCGCTAACCGCGTATACCGACGCGAACAGTTAACGAACGCTGCGCTGGAACTTGCTATAGAAAACGGCGTATCTGCCGTAACTATAGCCGCTGTAGCTAAACGTGCCGGGTTGTCTCGAGCATCTGTTTACGAATACTTTGCATCATCTGCTGACTTAATTACTGATCTGATTGTCGAAGAGATGGAAATCTATGCGGCTAGATTGCAAAACGCTCTTAACGGTGCCACTGATCCATACGAACAATTGGAACTCTGGATTCGTGAAGCTTTACTTTATGTAGCAGATGGTCGCCATCTTTTAGTTAAGACTCTAGGCACCATTACTCCCCCAGAATTTCGTCAGGAAGAAGTCACGGCCGGCCACCGAAAATTGATGGCTACCTTCATGGCTCCAATTTCGGAGCTAGGTTTTGAAAATCCAAGAGCCGCAGCATCGTTGCTTCAAAGCACTATTGATGCCACTGCAATTCGAATTGATTCTGGCAACCCTGTAGAAGCAGAAATCCAGCAAGCAGTTACCTTTGCGCTTGCTGGATTACGTGCCTTAGCTAATTAAGAGAATCTAAACTTTCTAACTTGATCTTCTGAACGATCAGCAGACGCCATGTGATCGTTGGTAAATGCCAATACACAAGTTGTGTGGATGCAATCGCCCTTTTTGAAATAGGCATCTACATGCATCTTTACCTTCTTTGATCCATCTCTTGCGCCTTGTTGAATATCTGCTGGCACAGTTGATACCCAAAGCTTACTTGCCTCAGCTGGATTACAAGTAGTTGGTGGCTGGCCCTTCTTGGGTGCCATGCACTGCTGGACATAAATTCCGTGATCGGCTGGCAGATTTGCGAAGGTGAGGGTTATGTAAGAACTCTCATGTGAAACGTTGTATTGAGGTGTCAATTTAATTTTTGTCGCAGCATCTGCGCTTGGAGAGAAGACCAAGCCCAGAGCAATTGCGGTAAATAGTATTTTCTTCATGTGGTGACTTTAATTAAGAAGCAAATGCTTTATATTTGACACTTTTTACTCTAGTGTCGGAAACCTTATGTTGAGAGCTAAATGGGCAGTACGCGCTGCTTTTGTTACCAATGGTTTCACTGTAGGCGCACTGGTCGCACGACTTCCCGACTTTAAAATTCAACTAGATGCTTCAACTGGCGAAATCGGCCGCATGCTCTTCTGTATCTCCTTTGGCGTTCTGTTTTCACTCTCCTTTATCGGCAAGGTAATCGCAAAGAGCGGTTCTAAACCTGTTGCAATTTACGGCTCAATCGCGGCCGCATTAGCGCTATTTCCAATTGCATTTTCAAGCACCACGTTGCCGCTTGCGATCTCATTCTTTATCTTCGGCATCTGCATCACTGTTCAAGATGTAGCGATGAATTCTCATGCTGCAACTCTTGAACATGAAACTGGCAAGAAATTGATGAGTGGCTTCCACGCACTATTTAGCGTAGGCGCACTTCTGGGTGGGTTGATTGGCGGCATATTCGCGCAGATTGATTATTCAATTCGAAATCAATCAATGACTCTCTCTATTCTATTCATCATCGTGGCTATCGCAGTGAGAAATTTATGGTTGCCCGCAGCTACTGATATTCATGAAGTCGAACATAAAGAGAAGAGCAAGCGACCAGCAATTTTCTTTTTCATTGGCTTACTCGGTATGGCCAGCGCGATCAATGAAGGTGCTGCCGGAGATTGGGGCGGAATTTTGGCTCGCGATACCTTCGGTGCCTCTCCATTCTTAGCAACCCTTCCCTACATTGTTTTTAACGTTGGAATGGTCGGCGGCCGTTTCGCTGGCGATTTTGTTATGGAGAAATTTGGTACTTACAAGATTCTTTTCCGCGCCGGACTTACTACTGGCATTGGCTTAACAATCGGAATATTAATCGGCAATATCTATAGCCAGATTTTTGCTTGGTTTGCAATCGGATTGGGTATGTCGGTAGTTATCCCTGCAGTATTTAGCGCTGGTGCCACTATTGCACGCGAAAGATTTGCCGGAAAAATTGCGCCGGCACAAGGCGTTGCGATTGTTTCGGGTATCTCTTACTTTGGCTTTTTAGGAGCACCGCCAACAATTGGATATATCGCTGATGCAATTACCTTGCGATGGGCCATGTTGATTCCAGCTGCGCTGGCTATCTTTATGGCAATTGGTTCAAGATTTATTAAGCACTCTTAAATTCTTATACGTTTCGCAGATGCCAACGCATGATCTGGCCGATAATCACAAACCAGATTGCAAGTATTACCCAACCTAATTGGCCAATTCCAATTACTAGCGCCACCAATATTGATGGCCCGATCATGTCGGTTAAGCCAAATCCCATTGACCAAATTCCTTGATAGGCGCCCTGCCTACGTTCATCCGCAAGATCCATTGCAATCATCCAAGAAGCATTTGAACCAATTAGTTCGCCAGCGATGTGGACTGCCATTCCTAGAATCAAAATCGCCGATGCCATAACTGCATTCACGCCATGAGCTAGGGCATAAATCAATGATGCTAGAGCAACGTAAAAGGATGCCTGCTGAAATTGCTTCGCTGCGAACTTAACATCTTTAGCTGTTTTGCTCATCCGTACCTGAAATAGAACAATCGCGGCGGTATTTACCACCATGATTACTGATATCCACCATCGCGGCGCATTTGTCTCTTTAACAACCCAAACCGGGATCGCAACATTTTGAATAAGGAAGTGGAGAGTTAATCCACCGTTTAGCGCAGTAGCAATAATGTAGCGATGATCCTTTAGTGCGGACCAATCAAACTTCTCATGCTTCTCTAGAGTTGGAGCAACATTTGGCACCTTTCGATATGCAAAGGCAGCCAAGATAAATGTAAGGGCATCAAGTGCAATCATTGTTTTATATGCAGTTGGAGTATTTATCGCCAATGCGATTCCACCAAATAGAGTGCCGCTTCCGATTCCTAAATTTGTAACAGCACGCATATAAGCGCGCGCCTCTACTCGCTCCTGCCCTTCGCCAATTCTGGCGATATAGGCCATGCGCGCGTTCTGACCAAAGCGCTCTACAAAATACTCAAGACATAAAAGAATCGTGAACATATGCCAGGTTTTGGTGAAAATCTGCGCACCCATAATTAAGCCTTGGAATACGAAGCTTAGTATTCCGATGGTCTTTGGTGAATAGCGATCCGCTAAATGGCCCGCAGGAACAGATATTGCCAATGAGACTGCAGCGCCGATTGAAAATGCCAACGCAACTTTCTGCGCGCCAAGATCTACAACAAATGAGAAGTAGATAATTCCAACAGTGTGGAAAGCGCCATTTCCAAAGGTATTTATGAAGTTTGCAAAAGTGAGCTTACGGACCGTTGGATCCGGTGAAACTATGTTTCCAACGATTGATTTAAGCATTACGCGATCTTAGCGAAATTCCTTGTCCGATGAAGCCAATTAATATTGCGAAAATAACGCCAACATTTGCAAATGCCCATTGGCCATCTTTGCCGCCGATAACGTGCATGAAATATCCCTGCCAACTTAGCCAGCTGGCAAAGGTGTTGGTTACAAAGCCATATCCAATAAAAGTTGCGATCCCCATGATTGCAATAGCGCTCCTATTTATGCCGCGATAAATTCCAAACGGATTAAATAGTTCAGCCTCATCCAAAATCTTGCGAAATAAAACATCGGCAGCGAATATTGCCGACCAAGCGGCTAGCGGAACTCCAATGGTTATTAAGAAACCTTGGAAAGGCGCCAAAAAGTCTTCGCTAAACCAGACGATATATACAGTGCCAAGCAACATAATTAGCGCATCAATCATCGCTGCGAAATGGCGTTTGATTGGCGCACCAAGTGCTACCAAGGTTAAACCTGATGAATATAAATCAAGAATCGCGCCACCGATTAATCCTAAAATTGCTATTAGCGCGAAGAAGAAAAGAAACCATGTTGGTAGCAGATTTGTAATAGCTCCAACTGGGTCAACCGCAACTGATTCATAAAGTTCCTGCGAACTTCCCGCTAAAGCTGCCCCGTAAGTCACCATGACAATTGGCGCTAGCGATGCCCCGAAAACAGTCCACCCAATAACTGAGGCGCTCTTTGTAGTGCGCGGCAGATAACGAGAATAGTCAGCTGCACTATTTACCCACCCAAGCCCGATGCCGGTTATTGCGAAAATTACCGCGCCAACAAATGCCGCAATCGAACCTCCGTCTGTGGCGCTTATCAAATCCCAGCTAATTTCATTGAGTGTCAGTGCAATATAAATCAAAGTAGCAATTGTTGTTACAAAGGTAATCCACTTCTGCATCTGCATGATCACCTTATGCCCAAGTACGCCTCCAGCAATAGTTAAAGAGACGGCGAGAAGAAAACCAAGTGCGAGGGCAGAATTTCTTTCAAGCGATCCAATTCGCTCAAATATTGTTCCAGTAGCGAGGGTTGCGATTGAAACTAGAACCGTCTCCCATCCTACGAAGACTAAATACGACAGAAAGCCCGGAAGCAAATTCCCTTTAACTCCAAAAGTTGCTCGACTAAGAACCATTGTTGGAACGCTGTACTTCTTGCCTGCAAGGCTACTTACGCCAACTAAAAGAAACGAAAGTAGAGTTCCAATAATTGCTGCGGCAGTTGCCTGCCAAAAATTCAAACCAAAACCTAGAAGGAATGCGCCATATGAAATGGCCAAAATTGAAACATTAGCTCCACACCATGGCCAAAATAGATCGCTCGCCTTACCGCGACGATCGGCATCTGAAATCTGATTTACGCCGTTTAGCTCTAGTTCAAAACCCAAATTAGGCATGAGCTAATTGTATTAGTCTAAAAAGAAATCCTTTAACAGATCCTTAGTGCCAGGAACTACTGAATAGTGATCAAATTCAGTAACGCCTTCTTCACGCAATACATTCTCATCTACAAAGAAATTGCCCGTGGTGGCCTTGGAGTCGCGATTTAGGATTGCATAAGCCGCATCCGCCATAATCTCTGGCTTGCGACAAAAATCAGTATCGATACCAGGAATCATCTGCAGCGCCGCTGTTTTGATTGCAGTTGCTGGCCAAAGCGCGTTAACTGCGATGCCATCTCTCTTAAATTCCCCGCTCATACCAAGTACGCACATACTCATTCCATATTTAGACATGGTGTATGCAACGTGATTTCTGAACCATCTCTCTCTCATGTTCAATGGCGGAGAAAGGGTCAAGATATGGGGATTATTTCCCTGTCGTAAATGTGGAATTGCTGCCTGAGAAGTTAAGAAGGTGCCACGCACGTTTACATCAAACATCAAATCGAAGCGTTTAGCTGGGGTCTCTTCGGTCTTAGTTAAGTTAATTGCAGATGCGTTATTAATAAGAATATCTAGCCCGCCGAATTCAGAGACCGCCTCCGCAATTGATGCGGCAATCGCATTTTCATCGCGAATATCGGTGATCAGAGGAAGTGGTGTTCCGCCAGCAGCTTCAATCTCTTTTGCTGCTGTGTAGATAGTGCCAGGAAGTTTTGGGTTCTCCTCCGCAGTCTTAGCGGCGATTGCAACCATTGCTCCATCACGAGCTATGCGCTTTGCAATTTCTAGACCAATTCCGCGAGAACCACCTGTGATAAATACTCGCTTACCTGCTAGTGACATTATTTATCTCGCTTTCGATTTAGGAATTGAGTAAATGCTTGACGCGCTTCATCTGATTGCAGAGCAAGCGCGAAGATTTCAAATTCAGCGCGCATCACGGCTGATACTGAATCATGGACGTTTGCCTTCATGAGCGCCTTGGTATTAATAATTGCAGTTGGTGGCTGATTGGCAATCTTGAGCGCAATTTCACGGGCCTTTTCATAAGGGTCTGCAACTACGTAGTTCACTAAACCAATCTCTTCTGCGTAATTGGCATCAAAACTATCGCCAGTCATAAATAACTCAGCAGCGCGATGATGGCCGATCATTCGTGGTAATAAAAATGTAGAGCCAGCTTCTGGGACCAAACCTAAAGAGGTAAATGGCAGAGCAAACTTCGCGTTCTCTGCGGCCACTGCAATATCTGCATGGAGCAACATGGTGGTGCCAACGCCAACGGCATTTCCCTTAACTGCAATAATCAAAGGTTTAGAAAAATTATGAAGCGCAGATAAGAATGCCGCTACCGTCGAATCCTCCGCTGTCGGCGGATGTTCTAGAAAATCCGTGATGTCATTGCCGGATGTGAAATGGTCGCCTTCGGATGTGATAACAACAGCACGAATTCCAAACTCTTGGTCGGCCGTGGTCAATTCTTGGGCAAGTTCTCGATACATCCCGCGTGTGAGCGCGTTCATCTTCTCTGTGCGGTTGAGCGAAATACTGAGTACTTGGCTCTCTAAGATGGTCAGAATCTCAGGCATAAGCGACATCCTAGAACGAATTGAGTCGAAAAAGGTGAGAAGATAGGACCTGTAATCGATCGTACGGAGAGCGAGAAGATGGCAACCGATATCACCATCCAAATTCGTGACTTAACGCCTTTTGAGCGCCTGGTTCTCGAGCTGCTTTGCGAAGGAAAATCAAATGCAGCCATTGCGCGCGAAACCGCGCACACTGAAAAGGTTGTAGAAAATACCGTAAGCCGTTCCGCAAAAGCATTCGGAATTAAATCAGATGGCGAAACAAATGTTCGCGTTCTATTAGCGCTCGCCTATCGCACTCACTACGGCGACAAAGCTTGGGAGAAGCTGCACCTACCTTGCGAGCATTTTGAAGTTGGTCCAGATGGCAAAGCTATCTGCAATCGCCACTTATAAGAGCCAGCACTTACCCTGAATTCTAAATCACAATCACTAGTGGGTTAGCACTCGCCTTTTTAATATCTCTCCTACCTCTTTAGGTAAATACTTCAACTGTTCGCAGTTAATTGGAAGTGTGAACATTTAATTGATTTAGGAGAGAATCATGAAACGTCGTACATTCGACAAGATTGTCACCATTATGGGTGCAGGACTTACAGTATTTTTATTTGTAGTAGCTGGTCTACTTAACTTCGGATATAACTTTGCAGACAAGAACGTTTCTGATGCGCTAATCGTGCAGAAGGTTCATTTCCCAGAAGCTGATAGCGGTTCAATGATGGCGCTGCCTGAAGAAGATCAGAAGGCAATGATGAAATACGCGGGCCAGTTAATGTCTACTGGTGACATGGCTAAGACCTATGCAGATCATTACATTTCAGTACATATGAAAGGTATTGCAGGGGGCAAGGTTTACGAAGAAGTTTCAGGTGAATTCATGGTCAAGAGCGCACAGTTACGCGCGAATCCAAATGATGCCGCGCTAAAGGCTGAAGTTGCACAACTTGAAGGTCAGCGCATGTCTTTGTTTATGGGTAACACTTTGACTGGCCTACTTGGCTTCTCATATGCATTCTGGCAGTTCGGTCAGATCGCAAAACTTTCAGCGGGAGTTGCATTGATTGGTGGCATTTTGCTATTGCTACTAACAGTTGCAGGCTATCTACACCTTCGTCGCACTGATGAAA
>JALQWD010000090.1 GCA_023260175.1 Candidatus Nanopelagicaceae bacterium
AACAATTACTTCGATTTGGTGTTCGATGTAATAGCGAACAAATTCGTCTAAACGCAATGTACGTGGCACACCATCAACAAGTGCCAACATATTTGCACCAAAAGTATCTTGTAACTGTGTGTGCTTGTAAAGATTATTTAATACAACTTTCGCAATTGCGCCAGATTGGAGAACAATTACTAAACGTTGGCCAAGACGTTCGTTACCTTCATCGCGAACATCTGAAATACCTTTGATTTTGCCATCTTTAACTAGCTCAGCAATTTTCAACGCTAAGTTATCTGGGTTAACTTGGTAAGGAAGTTCGGTAACAACTAAGCATGTTCGCTTGTTAATCTCTTCAACATTAACAACTGCTCGCATTGTGATTGAACCGCGGCCAGTGCGATAAGCCTCTTCGATTCCGGTGCGGCCAACAATTAAAGCTTTAGTTGGGAAATCTGGACCTTTAACAACTGTAAGTAAATGTGCAAGTAATTGATCTGCTGGCGCTTCTGGATTTTCCAGCGCCCACATCACACCTTCTGCAATTTCACGTAAGTTGTGTGGCGGAATATTTGTCGCCATACCAACTGCGATATTACCTATGGAACAAATAATGAATTTGGTTTTGATTACCTTCGAGACAATATGGCTTGGAACTTGGCCGATTGCGTGCAGCGTGAACATAACTTTGCCATCGTGGATGAAGTTGACTCAATCTTGATTGATGAAGCTAGAACCCCTCTGATTATCAGTGGACCTGCTGATAAGGCAACGAAGTGGTATCAAGAATTTGCCAATATTGCATCGCGCTTAACTCGCGGTGAGCATTATGAAGTTGATGAAAAGAAGCGTAATACTGGAATTCTTGATGCTGGAGTTTCAAAGGTAGAAGAGCTGCTAGGTATTGAAAATCTCTATGAGGCAGTAAACACTCCAATGATTGGCTATCTAAATAATGCTCTTAAGGCTAAAGAGCTATTTAAGCGCGATAAAGATTATGTGATCATGAGTGGAGAGCTCTTAATTGTTGATGAACATACCGGCCGAGTTCTATCTGGCCGTCGCTATAGCGAAGGTCTACATCAAGCGCTGGAAGCAAAAGAGCGGGTTGAGATCAAAGATGAAAACCAGACTCTGGCCACAATAACCTTGCAGAACTACTTCCGCATGTACGACAAGTTAGCTGGTATGACCGGAACAGCGATGACTGAGGCTTCAGAATTTATGCAGATTTACAAGCTTGGAGTAATTCCAATTCCAACCAATAAAGTCATGCAACGACTTGATCAATCAGATCTGGTCTATAAAACTGAGGATGCCAAATTTGAAGCTGTAGCTAACGATATTGCCCAGCGCCATCGGAGGGGACAACCAGTTTTGGTTGGAACTGTTAGCGTTGAAAAGTCAGAAGTTCTCTCAAACGCTCTTAGACGCAAAGGCATTCCGCATGAAGTATTAAATGCTAAGCAGCATGAACGTGAAGCGGCCATTATCGCAAGAGCAGGAACGGTTGGAGCTGTAACAGTTTCAACAAATATGGCAGGTCGTGGAACTGACATCATGCTTGGTGGAAACCCAGAATTTATGGCTGATTATGAATTACAACGTCAGGGAATCTCGCCAGTTGAAAACCCTGAAGAGTATGAAG
>JALQWD010000141.1 GCA_023260175.1 Candidatus Nanopelagicaceae bacterium
GATTTGCAGAACATTGTGGTGGCGCAAAGATTTTTTTAAAGCGCGAAGATTTAAACCACACCGGTTCACACAAGATTAATAACGTTCTTGGCCAAGCTCTACTTACAAAGCGAATGGGAAAACCTCGTATCATCGCCGAAACTGGTGCCGGTCAGCATGGTGTGGCATCTGCAACCGCAGCCGCGCTTCTTGGCTTGGAGTGTGTTGTTTACATGGGCGAAGAGGACACCAAACGCCAAGCGTTAAATGTTGCACGTATGAAATTACTTGGCGCAGAGGTTATCCCTGTAACAACCGGTTCAAAGACTTTAAAAGATGCAATCAACGAAGCGATGCGCGATTGGGTTACCAATGTTGATACGACACATTATTTACTAGGCACCGTTGCAGGTCCGCACCCATTCCCAGAAATGGTTAGAGATTTCCATAAAATAATTGGCGAAGAAGCGCGCGAACAAGTCCTTCAGCTCACTGGAAAACTTCCAGATGCTGTCTTAGCTTGCGTTGGAGGCGGTTCAAATGCAATCGGTATTTTCCGCCGCTTTATCACCGATGAAAACGTCCGTCTCATCGGTTTAGAAGCTGGCGGAGATGGAATCGAAACTGGACGTCATGCATCAACTATTACTGGCGGCACAGTTGGCGTTCTCCACGGAACTCGCACATATGTGTTGCAGGATGAAAATGGCCAAACTATCGAATCGCATTCAATTAGCGCAGGTTTAGATTACCCAGGTGTTGGTCCAGAGCATGCGATCCTTAATGACACCGGCCGCGCTGAATATCGTTCAATTACAGATGCGGAAGCAATGGAAGCTTTCTCAATTCTTTGCAAAACCGAAGGAATCATTCCGGCAATTGAGAGTTCACATGCTCTCGCAGGCGCAATGAAAATTGGCAAGGAACTTGGTCCAGATGCAACGCTGTTGATCAATCTTTCTGGTCGTGGCGATAAAGATGTTCATACCGCTGCTAAATACTTTGGAATTCCGCTGGAGTAGATGCTATGACCGCTTTAGATAAATTATTCGAAACTCCCGGCGCCAAATTAATTGGTTATGTACCTGCAGGTTTTCCGACAATTGAAGGCGCAAAAGAGATTATCAAAGCTATGGTCGATGGCGGAGTAGATGCAATCGAAGTTGGCTTCCCATACAGCGATCCAGTTATGGATGGACCGACAATTCAAGCAGCTGCAGATAAATCATTAGCGAATGGCACAAACGCTAATGATGTAATGGAAACTCTCCGCTACGCGGCAACTTTGGCACCCGCAGTAATCATGAGCTACTGGAATCCAATTGAAAAATATGGTGTTGAAAAGTTCGCTGCAGATATGGCTGCAGCTGGTGGCAGCGGCACTATTACACCTGATCTAACATTTGAAGAGGCCGGCCCATGGCTAAGTGCGTGTAAATCTCATGGATTAAATCCAATCTTCGTAGTTGCGCCAAGTAGTAACGATTCACGTCTAGAAGCTGTTCTTAAAAATTGTGGTGGCTTTGTTTATGCCGCTTCCTTAATGGGCGTAACCGGCGCCCGTGCGCAGGTTTCAACTGCGGCGGAGGTATTGGTAGAACGCGCACGCAAATTCACCAAGCTACCTATTTCTGTTGGGCTTGGCGTATCAACACCTGCACAGGCGGCTGATGTAGCAAAGTATGCAGATGGTGTAATCGTGGGAAGTGCCTTTATTAACGCAGTGCAGAGCGCACCAGATTTTCAAGCTGGCCTAAAAGCTGTGACGAAATTGGCATCAGAGCTAAAAGCAGGGATTCTTAAGTAATTCAAGGTAATCTTGAGATTGATTCGAAGGGAAGAAGATGGCAACCTCAAAGAAAGATAAGCCAAAGGATAATGTAACTAGAAACTTGGTGATCGGAATGATCGCTATGGTTTTAGTTGTAGGTGTTGCGGTTTCGTTCACAAGCAACAAGGCGAAAGAGAATGCAGCGACTCCTTCTTCAGTAGAAAAATCTGAAGGTTACGGAATTGTCTTTAATAAGGGTTTGAGTGGCGTTCCTAAGATTGATATTTGGGAAGATTTCCAATGTCCAGTTTGCCGTGACTTTGAAGCAGTTAACAATAAGCAGATCCGCGAATGGATTGATACCAAGAAAGTTGTAGCGGTATTCCACCCTCTCTCATTTATCGGTGCGGAATCTGCATACATGGCAAATGCGGCAGCATGCTCTGCTGATGACAGTAAGTTCCTCGCTTATCATGAAGCGCTATATGTAAACCAAGCATCAGCTGAAAATTCAGGCAAGTGGGATGCCACAACACTAATTGGTTTAGGCGCAAACATAGGCATCACCTCTAAGAACTTCGCAGAGTGCGTTTCAAGTGCAAAGTATCAAGATTGGGTTACAAACGTTGCTAACGATGGTCAATCTAGGAAGATTGATTCGACTCCAACTGTTTTGATTAACGGTAAAGAGATCGAACGCACCCAAGCGAATTACTTTGATGCGGCCACCTTTGCTAAGTTGGTCTTCAAGAAGTAATTGTTGGCAAGATTCATTCCAACCCCAACAGTTTCAACACTAACTGTTGGGCCGCTAACTATTCATGCATATGCTTTATGCATAATTCTTGGGGCAGCTGTTGCAATTTGGTTAACTAATAAGAGATACATAACTTTTGGTGGTTCACCAGAAACAATTGGTGATCTAGCTATTTGGGTTATTCCTGCGGGAGTAATTGGCGCACGTCTTTATCACGTGATTACTTCGCCGGAATATTTCTTTGGTGAAAATGGAGAATTCTCGAATATCTTCAAAATTTGGCAGGGTGGGCTGGGAATTTGGGGCGCGATTGCAGGAGGCGCCCTTGCTGCCTTCTTTAAATTCAATCGCGAAATATCTTTCGCAAAGTTGGCAGATGCGGTCGCACCTGGATTGTTAATTGCGCAAGGTATTGGGCGATTTGGTAATTGGTTTAATGGAGAACTTTACGGAAGCGAAACCACACTTCCTTGGGCGCTGAAATTAAGCGATGGGAATACCTATCATCCAACTTTCCTTTATGAAGCGCTCTGTAATTTTGCTCTAGCGTTGCTACTTATTAAATTAACTGGCAAATATGCCGACGGATCTCTTTTCGACATCTATGTGATGGGGTATTGCACATATAGATTCTTTATTGAAGGTATTCGAATTGATGAGGCTCACAACTTTGCGGGTTTGCGCCTTAATCAATGGGTGAGTTTGGCGCTTCTAGCGGCGGCATTTACACATTTGCGCCGTTTGAACCCTTCTAAAAGGTAAGATTTAAATATGCCTCTTAATGAAACGATGCTCCGCAACAAGGAACATAAAGCACATAGAGCGGGATGGCTTCGTGCAGCTGTCCTTGGCGTCAACGATGGTTTGGTCTCAACCGCATCATTGATGGTTGGCGTGGCAGCTGCGATGCAGAGCGATAGCGTTATTTTGACAACCGGACTTGCTGGAATTGCAGCAGGTGCGCTCTCAATGGCTGTTGGTGAATATGTATCCGTGCGATCGCAAGTTGATATCGAAGAATCAGATCGCGCATTGGAAATGGATCAACATGCAACTAATCCTGAAGGCGAATTCCTAGAGTTGGTTCAGATTTACATGGAACGCGGGTTAACTGAAGATTTAGCCAAACAAGTTGCAGAACAGATGCATAATCACAATGCGATTGAAACCCATCTTCGCGATGAACTAGGTCAGTTCGAACACACAATGGCTAGACCGGTGCAAGCTTCTGTTGCATCAGCTCTAAGTTTTACGACTGGCGGATTAATTCCATTTTTAGGTTTCTATCTTCCAATAATTTCAAGCAACTCAATTCGTATTACTGTTGTAACAATTGTTGGTTTAACTTTGGCAGGGTTCATCTCAGCTAAGACAGCAGGTACCGATCTCTTCAAAGCGACCGCGCGAGTGGTTATCGGCGGCATCATCGGCATGGTGATTACAGGCGCAATCGGCGCTTTTGCTCACAGTGTGGGCATTTAAGGGTAAATACCGTCTAGTAAGGCAAAAATCTTTACCGCTTTTACCTCTCTTATTGCTAATCTTTCGCATTGTTTAGGGCCAAGGTCGTCCCAGTAATTAACAAGGGAGGGCCAATCATGCTTTCTAATAACTATCCTCAAGCACAGGGTTTATACGATCCTGCCAACGAGCATGACGCATGCGGCGTTGCGATGGTTGCCACTCTTAAGCGCGAAGCAGAGCATGAAATTGTTCAAAAGGCGTTACGAGCCCTTGAGAATATGGAACACCGCGGCGCAACTGGCGCCGATCCAGATACTGGCGATGGCGCTGGAATTTTAATTCGTATTCCAGATGATTTTTTTAGAGCGGTTGTAGATTTCAAATTACCTGAGGCAGGTTCCTATGCAGCAGGTCTTGCATTTATTGAAGCGGGGGCAAATGTTCGAGCAGAAATCGAAAAGATCGCCGCAGAAGAGAACTTAACAATATTAGGTTGGAGAGAAGTTCCAACCGATGCAAAAACTTTAGGCAAAACTGCAATCAGCGTGATGCCAAAATTCGAACAGCTTTTCGTTGCGGGCAAGAACGGGGAGTCGGGCCTAGCGCTTGATCGTATGGCTTTCTGTTTACGCAAGCGCGTTGAACATTCATTGCCAATCTACTTCTCATCACTTTCAACAGCAACCATTGTTTACAAAGGTATGTTGACTACCGCGCAACTAAGCAAGTTCTATCCTGAACTAAACGATCCTCGCGTTAAATCGCCGATGGCCATTGTCCACTCACGTTTCTCAACAAATACATTCCCATCATGGCAACTTTCTCATCCATATCGTTACATTGCGCATAACGGCGAAATCAACACCGTTAAAGGCAATCGCAATTGGATGCGTGCACGCGAAGAACTCCTTGAATCCAATCTAATTCCTGGCGACCTTGAGAGAATCTTTCCAATTGTTGATATGGCAGGTTCCGACTCAGCTTCATTTGATGAAGTTCTAGAGCTGCTCTATCTAGGCGGACGTTCATTGCCGCACTCTGTTTTGATGATGATTCCTGAAGCTTGGGAGAACCATGCTTCAATGCCAAAGAACCGTAGAGATTTCTACGCATTCCATGC
>JALQWD010000160.1 GCA_023260175.1 Candidatus Nanopelagicaceae bacterium
AGGTAGGAATAGGTCTGAGTAAACATCTTTGGTGCCGCGAATTGTTAGTAACTGGCCGCCAACAGCCATCTGGCGTGACATTACTTCGTATTCAATGCCTTCGCGCGCAACTTCAATACCTAGTTCGGCCGCTTTAGCTAAGAGTATTTTTGCTACTTCTGGCTCTTGATTACAGAGCACAGCAAATGCACCCTCTTTCAAGATTCCAGCTTTAGTCGCTGCAATTTCGGTTATTGAATTACCCAGATACTCCATATGGTCCATGCCAATAGGCGTAATCACTGTAACTGTTGGTTGAATAATGTTTGTCGCATCCCATTGGCCACCCATGCCAACTTCAAAAATGCCTACATCAACTGGATGTTCTGAGAATGCTGCCATTGCTAGCCCAGTCACTGCTTCAAAGAATGAGATTGGATGTGGCAACTTTGAATCTACAAAATCAAAATATGCTGCGATGTCGTTGTAATTAAAGATTAATTCTTGGGCATCAATCATTTCGCCATTGATGCATATGCGTTCGCGGAAATCTTCTAAGTGTGGGCTTGTGAATCGGCCGGTACGTAATCCATGCGCATAAAGCAGTGAATCAATAAATCTAGTGGTAGAAGTCTTTCCGTTTGTGCCACCAATATGAATTGTTGGATAAGAAAGTTGCGGAGAACCTAGCGCATCACAAAGCAATGAAATTCGATCCAACGAAGGTTGGATGCGCGTCTCTGGCCAGCGAGCTAGCAGCGCATTTTCAATAGCTGCTAAACGCTCTTTATCTTCTTGTGAAATCATGCTGGTAGCGAAGCTAATTGCGCCTTAATGCGTTCGATATCTTGATCGCATTTCGTTAAACGTTCGCGAATTTCAGCAACGACGTTCTCTGGCGCTTTAGCCATGAAACCCTCGTTGCCAAGCTTTGCAGTCGCAGTTGCGCGATCTTTTTCGGCTGTAGCTAAATCTTTGGTAAGTCGAGCGCGTTCGGCGGCAACATCGATTGAGCCAGTTAAATCGAACTCTGCACGGATTGCACCAATTTCTAGCTTTGCAGATGGAGTGAATTCTCCATTCTCCATCTTTAGCAAGAACTCCGCGCCTGCTGCATATGGAGCAAGCTCTGCTGGAACAATTAAGCGACCAGGAATTTTCTGGCTGGTCTTAATACCTTGATCATTACGGAAACGACGCACTTCGGTAATTACCTCTTGTAGTTGCGCCACGATCTTCTCTGCAGATTTATCAATGCTCTTTGAATCCGCAACTGGCCATGCTGCGATCACCAATGATTCTTGGCTTGTTAGAGTGGTCCAAAGTTCCTCTGTAATAAAAGGCATGATTGGGTGCATCAATCGGAGCAACTGATCTAGAACATGACCAAGTACGCGCTTTGTTGCTGCTGCATCACCCTTTTGGAATGCATCCTTTGAAAGCTCTAGATACCAGTCGCAAAGCTCATCCCACGCAAAGTGGTAAATCAATTCGGAAGCCTTTGCGAATTCGAAAGATTCAAGCAATCTATCTGCTTCGGCGATAGTTTCATTTAAGCGGCTAAGTACCCACTTATCGATTGCATTTAATGAATTGAATTCTGGAAGCGGGCCTTCAACTGTTGCGCCATTCATTAACGCAAAGCGAGTTGCATTCCAAAGTTTGGTTGCAAAGTTACGTGCCCCGCCAACCCACTCCTCTGCTAACGCTTGATCAGAACCAGGATTAGCACCGCGAGCCAATGAAAAACGAAGCGCATCAGAACCGTACTTATCCATAAATTCAATTGGATCAATTACGTTGCCCTTTGATTTCGACATTTTCTTACCAAATTGATCACGCACCAAACCGTGAAGCACAATTGTGTCGAACGGTTGCTTGCCATCCATTGCAAATAATCCGAAGATCATCATGCGAGCAACCCAGAAGAACAAGATGTCGTATGCGGTAACGAGAACTGAATTTGGATAGAACTTCTTCAAATCATCTGTGTTATCTGGCCAACCAAGAGTTGAAAATGGCCAAAGCGCTGATGAGAACCAGGTATCAAGAACATCCTCATCTTGAGTCCAACCAGCAGGTGCAACTTCGTCAGGTCCAAGAACTTTTACTTCACCATTTGGTCCATACCAAACTGGAATGCGATGGCCCCACCAAAGTTGGCGAGAGATACACCAGTCGTGCATGTTGTCGACCCACTCGAAGTAACGTGGTTCCATTTCAGTTGGAGAAATCTTTACTTTGCCATTACGAACTGCATCTCCTGCAGCTTTTGCTAATGGCCCAACTTTTACGAACCATTGCAATGAAAGGCGTGGTTCTACAATTGTTTGGCAACGTGAGCAGTGTCCGACGCTATGTGAATACGGGCGCTTCTCCCAACCAAGTAAGCCATCTTTGCGAAGTTCTTCTACAACAGCACGACGAGCATCAAAGCGATCCATGCCGTCAAACTTGGTGCCAGTGCCTTCCATGACGCCATGTTCATTCATAATGATGATCATCGGAACGTTATGGCGAAGTCCCATTTCAAAGTCATTTGGATCATGCGCCGCAGTTACCTTAACTGCGCCGGTGCCAAATTCAGGATCAACAAGTTCATCGGCAATGATTGGAATCATGCGATCTACATATGGAAGACGAACAGTCTTGCCAATCATGTGCTTGTAACGATCGTCATTTGGATTAACAGCTACTGCTCCATCGCCAAGCATGGTTTCAGGACGAGTGGTTGCAATAAAGATTTGGTTTTCGTCATCATCACGACCGTAGCGAATCTGTACGAATTCACCATCAACATCTTGGTGATCAACTTCGATATCAGAAAGTGCTGTTAAGCAGCGTGTGCACCAGTTGATAATTCGTTCGGCACGATAAATAAGTTCCGCTTCGTATAAGCGCTTAAAAATTGTTTGGACCGCGTGAGTTAAATTATCGTCCATTGTGAAAGCTTCGCGAGACCAATCAACAGAATCGCCAAGACGTTTCATCTGTCCAAGAATTGCTCCGCCAGATTCAGCTTTCCAATCCCAAACTTTCTTAACAAACTCTTCGCGACCAAAGTCGTGACGTGACTTTCCTTGTGCGGCTAATTGACGTTCAACAACGTTTTGAGTTGCGATACCGGCGTGATCCATGCCAGGTAGCCATAGAGTTTCAAAACCTTTCATTCGCTTCATGCGTGTTAACAAATCTTGAATGGTGTGATCGAGCGCGTGGCCAATGTGAAGGCTGCCAGTGACATTCGGCGGAGGAATAACTATCGAAAAGGGTTGCTTCGTGGATTGTGAATCAGCGGTGAAATATCCAGCATCTAACCATTTTTGGTAGAGCGGACCTTCAATCTCACTCGGAGAAAATTGTGAAGGCAGCTCTGACATAAGGCGAGATACTACCGATGATTAAGCGGTCTTCTCTTCTCCACGTTTCGCAGAACGCTTCACGCTATTTGGACCGCGCTCAAGATAAGTCGGTGCAGCCTTCGAGATTATGACTTCTGGAGTCACCAGTACCTTGCCAATTTCTTTCTTGCTTGGAACTTCGTACATCACTGGAAGGAGAACTTCTTCCATGATGGCTCGAAGACCACGCGCGCCTGTGCCACGAGCGATTGCTTGGTCAGCGATCACTTCGAGCGCTTCTGTGGTGATTTCGAATTCCACATCATCCATCTCAAAGAGATGTTGATATTGACGCACAAGAGCATTCTTTGGCTCGGTGAGGATTTGGAGGAGTGCTGCTCGATCCAAGTTTTCAACCGATGTGACAATCGGTAAACGGCCAATAAATTCAGGAATCATGCCGAATTTCAATAGATCTTCCGGCATTACATCAGCGAAAGGATCATTCGATTCTTTGTCTTTTTCAGTTTGAAGTGTTGCGTTAAATCCGACTCCAGCTTTGCCTTTTCGGCCTTCAATAATCTTCTCAAGTCCAGCAAACGCTCCACCAACGA
>JALQWD010000188.1 GCA_023260175.1 Candidatus Nanopelagicaceae bacterium
GATATCAGCTGGGTTTAGTTGCGGGTTACGTTCGAGAAGCCCGCGGATCGCGCGAACTACAAGATCATCAGCGCGAGTTCCGTTGTACATGGAACCGGCTTTTCCGAAAGGGGTACGGACTGCATCAATTAAAACTACGGACATACCTGCAGGTTACCCGTGAGTAAGGATTTTGGCTATTAAGCCTTTAACTTTTCGCCATCTTTTACAGCGCGACTTCCAATAACCAACTCGCGTATAAATGGCGGCATAGTTACCAATACATAGAAGAGCGCGGCTAAACGTCCAGCGGAACCTTCTGGGAAGAGACCCACTTCAGAGAGCTCATGCAAGGAGTAATCCAAAACATTCGCAGCTATTAAGACCAGCGCGATACCGGATATGGCAAAGAATTTCCCTAAGTTAAAGCGGATTGCGCCTCGGTAGATTCCATAGCCAAGGCCGATCGCAACAGCCAAGCCCAGAATTAGACCAACGGTGCCGGTGAAAGCTTCAGTGCCAGAGCGGAAAGTTGCATATAAGAAGAGCGAGGTTTCTAGACCTTCGCGGATTACCGCTACAAAAGCCGCCACAGCAATACCGGTAGCGCTAAGCGCCTTAGAGGCTCTCTCTTCTAATTCGCGGCGAATTCCCTTAGAGGCGCTTCGCATCCAGAAGATCATCCAGGTAACTAGAGCAACTGCAATTAATCCTGTCACGCCAGCAAAGAGCTCTTCCTGCTCATGAGTTAACTTGGCGCTGGTAAAGCTAAGTAGCGCGCCAAAGCCAAGAGATAGTGCAATTGCTAAGGAGATGCCAAACCAGAGTTGGCGCTGCTGGTGGCGGCGGCCGCTCTTAACAAGATAGGCCAGCAAAATGCCAACAATAAGGCTCGCTTCTAAGCCTTCGCGGAGCGCGATAACGAATGTATTTAGCATGAGCCAAATTCTAAGGAGTTACCAGCAATTACGCAACAAATTCGTTGCGTAATTAGTCACTATTCGGGCTTAGCTTCCTCCGGGGCGCTCTCCGGTTCAGCTAGCGGCGCCGTCTGGGTAAGCGCGCTCGCGAGCAGCGGCGCGACCTGTTCTATCTGCCAACTACGCGCGCCTAACTTCTCAAGCTTTGCAACTACCGCATCCAAATTGGGTACGGTCTGATCCCAGCAAACTCGGCGAACAAATTCTGGAGTAATTAAATTTTCCGCCGGCATATTTAATTCAAGCGCTCGCGTTGCAACGGCATCACGTGCATGTGTAAGCGGGGCATAGCGCTCTGGAAATTTATCGCGCCATTGTTTTACCGGTGGCATACCATCACCGTTAAGACGCATCTGTGGCAACTCTGAACTCTGCGCTCGCTCAATTGCAGCGACCCAAACATTTACATTATCCATCCAGCGCGGACGCAGACCAATTGGTCGCAGAGTTTTCTGAAAAGCTTTTACTGTAATTGGCGCAGTAACAGATAGTTCGGTAATTGCATTATCTGATAACAATTTTCCTGGAGCAATATCTTCTTTTGATGCAATTGCATCTCGCGCAATCCAAAGTTCGCGTACGACTGCTAACTGTTCGCGTTTTCTAACTTTATGCATTCCAGAAGTACGTCGCCATGGATCTTCACGAGGCGGTGCAGGTGGTGTATCCAAAATACTTTGGAATTCCTTCTCGGCCCACCCAAGCTTTCCGCCTTCATCAAGCAGCGCAGCTATTTTTTCGCGCAACTCGATAAGTAATTCAACATCTAGCGCTGCGTAATTAATCCAATCAGGATTTAGTGGGCGCAAGGACCAATCGACTGCTGAATGCTCTTTGGCTAGAGATAATTGGAAGAAATGTTCGACAAGAGCGCCAAGCCCAACTCTCGGTAAACCGGCTAAACGAGCTCCCAATTCAGTATCAAATAGGCGTTTTGGATGAACTCCCCATTCGCGCAAGCAAGGCAGATCCTGGGTAGATGCATGCAAAATAACTTCATCGCTTTGGATGACTTTATTTAAATCAGCGACAAGAGATGAATTTGCAAAGGGGATTGGATCAATCAAAAAGATTTCGCTATTGCGTTTAATTTGTATTAAATATGCACGAGCTGAATATCGATAACCGCTAGCGCGTTCGGCATCAACTGCGATTGGACCGCTACCTTTTGCTAGCTTTTCGATAGCTTTCTTTAGTTCCGAATCGCTATCAATTATTGCCGGAACGCCACCTGCTGGGGAGAGAAGCGGTGTTGTAGTTATCTCCGCCTCGCTCATCGTCTAAAGGTAGCAACACCTTCAGGGACTGGTTGCAGGTATGAAATTTCTGCTAGCAAATTGCACCATGCCTCTAAGTGGCCGACTAAATCTTCTGGCTTTTCAATAATCGCAGTCCAAGATGCGCGGATTTCAATTTCGCCGCCATCAGATGCTGTTGATAATTTTCCAAATGAATGGCTAATTGCGCGAGTTACGGTGCCACTTGGCGCAACATATTGGCAGCCGTTTTCTTCAAGCGCCCTCATCAACCAAGTCCAACCATGTTCTGGGAGTGATGGATCTTCGGCTTCAGTGGTCTCTAAATCTGCATTCATATAAGTAACGCAGCGGAATTCACCTTCCCAAGTATCTTGCCCACCTGGTTCGTGCAGAATAACGAAGCGACCATTTGCAAGTTCTGCTTCGGCATCGCCAATTAGTCCGTTAGAAACATCAGCGCTAAGTGCATATGCAAACTTCGCTAGTTTTTGTGGAGCTGGAATTTCTTCTAAAGTGATTTCAGCGCGTGGTTTGAAATTTGATAGGAGCGCAGCAGATCTTTTAAATTGCTCCTCGTTCATGGCTTAATTTTCTCAAACTTTCAGTGAATATTCGGTAAATAAGATAGGTTAGCCCGCATGGCGAGCCTATTAGCATTACTTTCTGCAGCACTTTGGGGATCATCAGATTTCGAAGGTGGCAGAATTTCAAAGCGTTATCCGGCAATTAGCGTGCTTGGCGCAACACAATTAATTAGTTTGGTATTTGGCGGTGCTCTCGTATTTATCGTTGGTGAGACCCAGATAACTGCAAAAATTTTCTTCTCTGGAGCAGCTGCCGGAATCTGCGGATATATCGGTCTGGTCTGTTTGTATGCTGGGCTTTCAACCGGAAAAATGGGCGTCGTCTCTCCAATTAGTTCACTCTCAACGCTAATTCCTATGAGTTTTGCGCTAATCGGGGGCGAAAGATTATCTGCAGGATCTGCAACTGGTTGCGCTCTTGCAATCATCGGTGCGTTTTTAACAAGTGGTCCTGAATTTTCTCAAGGCGTATCTCTTAAGCCGCTCCTGTTAGCGACTGGTGCAGCATTTGGTTTTGGTACCGCGCTCTCATTTATGGCAATTGGGGCAAAAGAGGCGCCAATTTTGACGATGGTCTGCATGCGCATTGCTACCGCTTTTGTTACTGCGGTGATTGCAATTAATAAGAAGGGCTTTGGCGGACTTGGCAAGAAGAATATGCCTTCGCTGATTTTTGTAGGTGTAGCAGATTTCGCAGCCAATGCATGTTTAGGTTTAGCGGTCAAAGAGGGGCCGGTTGCAATTGCAATGGTGCTTGGCGCACTCTTTCCGGTATTTACAGTATTGCTTGCATTCTTTATCTTGAAAGAACGCCTGCATAAAGCGCAGTATTTAGGTGGCTTGCTAGCAGTTGCTGGCGTTGCGTTAATTAGCGCTTTTTAGCGGTAACGAATCTGGTCTCATCGACCTTTTTATCTTCAGTAATTTCAAAACCGCGTAGCGCTTCATTCAAATCAATTAGATGCTCGCCACCACTAATTGGCGTAATTGATATTTCCAATTGATTTACTAGTCCTGCATTTAAGAATTCGGTTAGCAGGGTAGGGCCAGCTTCGATTAGTACATCTGGACCAAATTCGCGCTTTGCCTTAGCAAGCGCTTCAGCTGGTTCCATGTTCCACCAATAAGCATTTGGATTAGTAATTAATACGTTGGATTTATGGCGAGAGATAACAACTAACGGACATGGAGTAATTGCGTAACGTTCTGATCGAGCCGTATTTCCACCGATGATGATGCAATCAAATTCGCGACGACGCTTTAAGAATCTTTCGCGGTCTGTATTTGTTGAAACTCCTGCAGAGGATCCATCTTTTGAGGTAGAACCGTCAGAACCCATAACCAATGTGGCCACTGTATGCACGTTCAGATAGTAGGGTACAAACATGTCGAAAACGCTCTTTGTGACAAATGATTTTGGGCCCCGCGCAGGTGGCATCGAAACATTTGTTCATGGACTTATTGAGCGTTTTCCAAAAGATTCGGTAATTGTCTACACCTCTCAGCAGGGTGATACCTCATCCTACGATGCGGAATGGCTGGCCAATTTTGGCGTTCTAGTTATTCGCGATCGCTCCAAAATGTTATTGCCGAGCCCAAGAGTCATCCGTTCGGTACGGAAAGTGGTTGCTCAATATCAACCAACTTCATTAGTTTTCGGCGCTGCTGCGCCGTTGGCAATGATGGGCAAGTTCTTAAATGTGCCACGAAAAGTTGCGATCACTCATGGCCATGAAGTTTGGTGGGCGAAGGTGCCGCCATTTAATCTGGCAATGCGTCTAATTGGTAATTCAGTAGATCACCTGACATACCTAGGTGCTTACACCAAATCTCAAATTTCTAAACCGCTTTCCAAAAAAGCGAAAGCGGCGATGGTACATATCGCACCAGGAATTGATACCAATAAATTCCA
>JALQWD010000040.1 GCA_023260175.1 Candidatus Nanopelagicaceae bacterium
AGGAATTGAATCGAATGCAAATAGAAGATCTGTGACACCGAGGGCAAATAATGCGATGGTGAAGTTCTTTAGACCTTTACTACGTAAGAAAGTAAGAATTCTGCCCTCTTGCCACTCTTCCTCTTTTGATTCGAAAGCTAAAGTCCAAGCTGTGTAAATCAAGAATGCGCCGAATAAGAAGAAAATCCAGCCAAATCTTTCGATTAAAGTCACGCCGGCAGAAATCATTATTGCTCTTAGAACAATTGCGAAGAGAATTCCAATTAAGAGAACTAAGTGCTGTTTCTCCTTCTCGATTTTTAGCTTGGTCAAAATTAAAATGAAAACGAAAATGTTATCGACAGAGAGCGCGTACTCAGTCAACCATCCCGCAAAAAACTCCTTCTGCATCTGGTCATTACCCCAATTAGGCAGAAGAGTTCCAAAAATTATCGCTGCGCCAACATAAACAACGGTCCAAAGGGCTGCTTCTAACACCGTGGTCTTCTTATTCCTGCGACTAATTGCAGCAACTAAGTCAACGGTAGCAAATATAAGCAATGCCCCGATTGTGTAAGTCCACTCTGCATTGGAGATCATCTAAAGTGCCCTCTTTCGTTTATTGATCGGACTGCTCGTAAGCCATCGCTCGGCCAAATAGAGAATGAAGATATCGAGCATGGGCTGATATCAATATGAAAGAGCGAGTTTGGATTACCCTCTAAAACAATACTAGCCAACTGCTTAATTACTCCGTTGTGCGAAACTACTACGACCTTTTGACCTGGATATCTCTCTGCAAGGGCATCAAAGGCAGGCTCAATACGAGCAGCCAAATCATCATAAGACTCACCACCTGGTGGTGTGAAAGCGCTAGATGAGATCCAAGAGATGTATTCATCTGGCCACTTCTCTTTAACTTCTTGAATTGAGAAACCATCCCATTCACCGAAGCTGCATTCGTACCAAACCTCATCGAAAATCGGTTCTAGTCCAGTTGCTTTCTGAATCTCTTCAGCAGTCTCACGTGTTCGCTTAAGTGGTGAAACAATTAAAACATCTGGTTTTATCTTTGCTATCTCTGCAGCTACCGCTGCCGCTTGCTTACGACCAGTTTCAGTTAAAGGCGGATTTAGCTCTCCTACCCCTGAAAACTTGCGTTCTGGAGTCAGAATAGTTTCGCCGTGTCTAATCATGTAAACAAATGTAGGTACTTCATCCTGACGTAAGCGATCCGTTAGGCGATTAGCAGGTACAACTGGTTTATATCCATCTACGCGTTCGTCTAGCGCCTTATTTGCCAATCGATCTGCATGTGAATTCTCTTCACGTGGAATCCATCGATAAGTAACTAAAGATCCGTCGTGTGCTTGTACCGCTGTCTTTGCAAGAGTGCGCATGCCTTCATTCTTAATCTGCCAACGGCCAGACATCTGCTCAACAACAAGCTTGGAATCCATTGCTACTTCTACGCGGGCAGTCGGATCGAGCTTATTTATATAGTGAAGTGCAGCTATTAGCCCGCTGTATTCGGCAACGTTATTAGTTGCAGTTCCGATAAATTCATAAAGCTCTGCAATAACTTTTCCGTGTTCGGAAACTGTTGCACCGTATGCGGCAGGACCTGGATTTCCTCTAGAACCACCATCCGCCGTAACTTGGAAGGTACGACTCATGCACGCACCAATATGCGACGGCATTCTTCGCAGCGAGCAACTTCATCGGCAGCAAGTGCATTTATCTTTGCCATGTCGCCAGCATTAATTGCCAAGTTACATCCAGTGCACTGCCCTGAGTGCAGCCTTGCCGCGCCAGCTTTTTCATATAAATCTGCAAGCGCTTTATCGATTTGTGGGAAAAGTTCTGCACGCGCTGCCAAAGCAATCTTTAGCTCTGCATCAATCGCAGCTAGCGCTGCATCTTTAGCCACCGCTGCTTCAGCAACTTTGGCAGCAAATTCTGCTTCCTTCGCTGCAAGCTCTTTGATGCGAGCTTTAATATCGTCGGCGCGCATCATTACTTCAAGTTCGACCTCTTCAAGCTCGGCACGGCGTGCATTTAATGAAACCAGCTCGTGCTGCATCTGCTCAAGTTCCTTAGCGCTACCCTGTCCTGAATTTAGACGGCTCTCATCTTTTTCGATGCGCTTAACCACTTGTTCGACATCGGTTTCAGCGCGATTGATTTCACCACTTAAATCACTTAGCTCAGTCTCTGCTGCAATGCGTAAGTCGCGGTTGGTTTCGAATTCAATAGTTAACTCTCTATGAGTTACAGATTCCGGAAGTGTCTTGGTTTTCTGGATAAGCGAAGCGGCTTGTAAATCAAGGTCAGCAAGTCGAAGCACCTTCAGTTGATCATCAACTTTTGCCTGCACTTTTAGCCTACTTTCACTTATGGAGTTTTACTTGGCTAAGGATAACTTAATTAGCTGAAGCGTCGAAATTCCTGAACTTAGCTGACCAAATTGCAAGCGCAACAACTGGAACGGCTGCAAAAACACATAACCAGCCGTAAGTTAATGAGCTAATAATTACACCGGCAGTTGCGCCACCGCCTGCACCTGCAAGATTCATAACCAAATCACTTGCACCTTGCGATGAGGTCTTGAGTGTTGGATCCACTGATGAGCTTAGAAGAGCTGATCCTGCAATTAATGTAAAAGACCAGCCCAATCCAAGTAGGAATAATCCAATTCCCAAACGTGGCACATCGTTCGCGGCCGCAGTTCCCGAAACAACAGCAGAAGCTAAAAGAATAAATAGGCCAACCTGAATCGTTTTTATTCTGCCAATTCGATCGCTAATGCTTCCCACAACTGGTGAAAATGCATACATGCCAATTACGTGCACACTGATTACCAAGCCGATAATTTTCAATGAAACATCTACGTGTGCCATATGAACTGGTGTCATAACCATTACTGAAACCATTACTAGGTGGCCAATAGCAATAGAAAGGATTGCAAAGAGTGCGATTGGCTTATGCCAGATATGTGAAAGCGCTTCCTTAACGTGCTTCTTCCCTGCGGCATAGCTCTTGCCTTCTCCTAGTGCTGTTAAATATGGATCAGGCTTTAAAAATAGGTAGATCAGTAAGGAAGCGAAAGTTAACGTGGCTGCAGAAATCATGTAAGGGCCAGTCAAGCGCGGTAACCCGAAATGTTCCGCTAAATCACCAGCAGGTGACATTAAGTTTGGTCCAGTTACTGCGCCAACGGTTGAACCCCAAACAACGTATGACAATTGCTTTGCGCGATGTGCCTCTTCTACTAAATCAATTGCAGCAAATCGCGCTTGATATGCAGAGGCGCTAGCCGAACCAACCAGGAAGGAACCAGCAAGCATTAAGTAAATATTCGAATTAGTTCCACCAAAAATCGCAAAGAACGATCCGATGACACCTGCAGCATAGCCAATAGAGAGCGCTAAACGTCTTCCACCTTTTGCCGTTAAGCGAGCAAGAGGTAGCGCCAAAGCTGCAGCACCCAGTACCGAGAATGTTTGCGCCAAGCCAGCTAGCTCCTCAGAACCAGTAATCGAAGCTACAAGTAATGAGCCTGCTGCAACCGTTCCCGCGGTACCAACACCTGCGCCAACTTGTGCGGCTGTTAAAGTCTTGAGAGTTTTGCGCTGCAATTTTTCGTGCTGAGACATGCGCGCTACTTTAACTGACTAATAACCTCTTTTGCCATTGTTTGAAGTAATTTTTCGTCGACTTTCCAATCAACTGGTACTTGGACTGTCTTTTTTAGCACTTTATAGTTTTTTAATTTTGGTTCAAGCTTTTTAAGTACTTTGGGATCCCAAGGTGCAATCAAGATATGATTTTTCAAAATTGATGCGCCAAAAATATAATCATCACCGTATTTGAGCATAGGTTGATTCCAGGCAATCACCAGTTCTGTTTCTGGATATTTGCTCTGAATTGCTTTGAAAATAGCTTTAATTGTCTTCTTCTTGACTGGATCGTGATCTTTCAAGTATCCATTTAAGTCATCAAATCTCTTGGATGACTTAGAGCCGCGGCTATACATAACTAGGGCATTTGCATGTGCCTGGCTAAAGCCATGCTCCTCTTTTAGATATGCAACTTGCTCGGGGTATTTCTGTCCTTCCAGATCTTTCATCACCTGGAACCAATATTTCATTGGTTGGCCATGCTTCTTTTCTATCTTTGGAAAGAAGGATTCTCTATCTGGATTGTGGGCCACGGGGATACTCTAAGGGCATGGATTTCCTTTATCTAGCGCTCTTTGGGGCAACACTTCTGGCATTGATTTATTTAATTCGTTCACTGCGCGCACTCCACCATAAAGTCGGAAAACAAACTGAACGCTTAGCTGCAGGAATTCAAAAAGTAAATGAGCAGAGCCGTACTTCATCAATTAATGACTACCGCCAACTAGAGGCATTTGTTCAATTAAATTCATTACTTAAATTCAACGCTCCACTACCTGCAACACGTGGTTGGGTTGCCTCCCCCGATTTACTTTTAACTTTGGCACATGTTGTTCGCACATTTAAACCAAAATTAGTTGTAGAACTTGGATCTGGTGTTTCAACTGTCGTTATGGCAAAAGCCGGTGCAAAGAAAATTATTAGTTTTGATGGATCAGAGGAATATGCAGGTCACACACGCAATTTACTTGCGGCCCATGGTGCAAAAAGTGCTGAAGTCAGATATTCAAAACTTGCGCCATATAAGAGCAGCAACGGTTGGTATGACCCAAACTCATTTAAAGATATTAAGAAGATTGATCTTCTTGTAATTGATGGACCTCAGGGTGGTACTGATTCCAATGCACGTTACCCGGCTTTAGATGTACTGTTAAGCAAACTATCACCTAAAGCCGTGATTATTCTGGACGATGTAAATCGTCCTGGTGAGCGACGTTTGGCTGAAGATTTCGCGAAAGCCTTACCTAAGCATTCTTTAACTATTCTCGATCACGAAAAAGGCTCAGCGGTTATCCGCCCAAATTAAGGTTCAATAATGTTAAAAATTCAATGCATGACTTTCGATTCTGAAAATCCAGCCGTTCCTGGCAAATTCTGGAGCGAAGCACTTGGCTGGAATATCACTATTGCAAATGAAGAAGAAGTAGTGGTTGAGAACCCAGAAGGCGGCGCTGATCTTCTCTTTTTGCGAAATCCAGATAAGCGAGTAGTTAAAAACCGCCTTCATCTAGATATTCGCCCAGATAATCAAGAGACAGAAGTCGCGCGATTAGAAGCGCTTGGCGCAAAGAGAATTGAAATCGGACAGAGCGCAGATCCGCGTACTTCGTGGGTAGTGATGGAAGATCCTGAAGGCAATCTATTCTGTGTTCTGCGCTCTTCCACTGAAGGCGCAAACCCATACGAATTGAATTAAATGACGAAGCAAAGTAAATCGAATTGCCCAGTTACAAAGGGCGAAGTTGACCTAGGCGCGTATTCGAAAGTTGATGGCGTATGGAAAGAACTCGGTTTGGCGGCTCCTGCACGACGTGCGCTAGTGAATAATAAAATTCTAAAGCTTGCTGATTTGAAGAGATTTACAATAGATCAAGTAGCAGATTTTCACGGCATGGGTCCAAATGCACTAACGGTATTAAAGAAAGCAAAGGCGCCATTTAAGAAATGAAAAGGTTAATTGTTATCGCTCTTATGGGCACATTGTTAGTTGGCTGTGGTGAAAAGAAAGAAGTGCCATTGGCAGCTTGCTATCACGGCATTGTTGGCGATAGTAACTCTGTTTTCACTATTGATTCACAGAATGGCGAGAAAGTTTCAGGTTCTATGGCCTTTGTATTTGCACAGAAAGATAGTTCTTACGGAACATACGATGGAATTTTCAAAAATGATGTCTTGACTGCAACCTATACATTCTGGTCAGAAGGTATTGAATCAGTTGGTACAAATGTATTTGAAAAGAATGGCGAGAATTTCATTGGGCAGGGTTACACATATTTGCCTGCAACGGACTGCTCACAATTCCTTAAGAAATGAAGTTCGAAACTAAACGATTAACTTGCCTGTCATTAAGTCTCGCCGATTACGCGGATTTTGAAGCTGAGCGCGAGCCAAAGTGGGATGGATTTACCAACCCATATAGGCACTTAGTCGAAGGCCCAAGTCCACTAAA
>JALQWD010000086.1 GCA_023260175.1 Candidatus Nanopelagicaceae bacterium
AGATAGCGCGGGCATTGTCATCTGGCCTATAGATGCCATCGCTAATGCGATTCCACCAACCGCCAGCTTCGCACCAACGATTAAGTACGTTATGGATACGAAAGCGCTTTCCACGGTAGGTGAATTCGATCGGCGCCGCCCCGTCGGTGGTGACCGGTAAATCTGAGTGAGGTGAGTATTCGAACATTTGTTCGAAAGATAGTGGCTAGGTAGGACACTAATCAAGGTCGGCGCACCTTTACGCGGAACCTCTGCCAGATTGAGCTCGATCATCGGCTCGGACAACACGCCCTACCCACGCGTAAAGTAGTTGAAAGTTCAACTATTCTGCTACTCTACCGAAGTAAGAAAACAAATTTCAAGGAGACTTAATTGAACATCGTTCTAGCAATTGGCCAGATCCTTTTCGCACTTATCTTCATCAACTCAGGTATCGGTCACTTGACCAAGCTTGATGCAATGACAGGTTACGCACAGTACAAGAAGGTTCCTGCTGCAAAGCTTTCAGTAATCGTTTCAGGTCTAATGATCCTAGTTGGCGGCGTATTCGTTGCTCTTGGTATCTATGCTGACCTTGGCGCACTTCTAATCGCACTATTCCTAATCCCAGCTGCGTTCATGATGCACGCTTTCTGGAAGGAAACAGATGCAACAGCAAAGATGAACGAAACCATCGGTTTCTTCAAGGATCTTTCATTAGCTGGCGCAGCGCTAATCATCTACGCACTAGTTGCAGGTGGCGCAGAACTTGGTATCAACATCACAGGTTCTTTCTTCTAATCTTTACCTAAAACACCCTCGGAAGTTTCTTCCGGGGGTGTTTTTCTTTGCCAAGATAGATGCGTGGAGATAATTGCAGCGCTCATCGCTGGCTGCGCAATTGGATCAGTCCTTGGATTTGTGGGTGCTGGTGGCGCGATGCTTACGGTGCCAATTCTGGTTTATGGCTTTGACTATCCACCACACCAAGCATCAATTGCTGCAATCGCAGTAGTAATAGTTGCTGCTTCATCTGGAATATTTCCGCGAATTAAAAGCAGCGAGATCCTAGTTAAAGAGGCGCTGATCATTAGCGGCATCGGAGCCATTGCAAATATTTCATCTGCGCAAATAGCAAAAAATATCAGCGATGAACTTTTAATTACTGGCTTTAGCGCAGTGATTATCTTTGCTGGGCTAACCATGTTACGAAAGCCAGTACAGGCGCATGAAAAACCAATTCCACTTCCAGTCCTAATTCTCCTCTCTTTGGTGATTGGATCACTAACTGGGTTATTTGGAATTGGCGGCGGATTCTTAGCAATTCCCGTATTGGTACTTGCATTTAATACTCCGCAAAATAAAGCAGCAGGTACTTCGCTATTAATTATTATTCTCAACAGCTGTATTGCAATTCTGGCGCACAAATCAGAGTGGGCAGATATCAACTGGAATACGCCTATCTTCATGGCACTAAGCGCAGTGATAATCGGTAATTTGGCAGGCAAGCGATCTGCAAAGACCAAACCAGAAATCCTTAGAAAGTCATTTGCAGCACTTCTCTTTGCAATCGCCGCGTTTACGTTAATAGAGACATGGGTTCTGTAAATATACTCACGCCTATGGATGGCATTCTCGAACGTGGCCCAGTAAAGCGAGTATCAGAAGCGCTTGATACAAATGGGATGGGCAAAGTTCATGTCTTGGCAGATAGCGCACGCACTGCGCAAGATGCTGCGACTGCCCTTAATATCGAAGTCGGACAGATCGCCTCATCACTAATTTTTAGACTTCCAGATGGTTCGCCAATCTTGGTTATCACTAGTGGACGCCATCGTGTTGACACAGATTTAGTTGCTCGCACCTTGGGAGTTAGCCACTTAGATCGCGCTGATGCAAACTACGTAAAAGAGTTAAGCGGATTCTCTGTTGGCGGGGTAAGCCCGCTTGGTTGGGTAACCACAATCAATCACATATACATCGATGAAGCGCTTAATACATACGACGCTATTTGGGCGGCTGCAGGACATCCACATGCAGTCTTTCCAACTACCTTTGCCGAACTGCAGCGCGTAACGAGCGCCGCACCGATTGCAGTCGAATAATGTCAATTCGCAATTTTAATTATGGTCGTAATAGGCGAGGTCGAGTATCCGTAGCTGCCGAGCGCTTTTTATACTCAGCGCTACTTTTAAGCATTATTCTGCAAGTAGTTTTTCTCTTCCAAAATAACGCGAAATACATATTGGCATCTGCGATCTTCGCTTCGGTATTCTCGCTTGCACACGCGCAGTTGGCATATGCAAAACGTTACTTCTGGACCTATTTGATTTTTACGATACTTTTTAGTTTTGCAATCGAGAAAACATCGCTAGTGACCGGTTGGCCATTTGGCGAAGTCACTTACCGCAACCTAGGAGCAAGCATTGCTGGCGTTCCGCTTCTGGTATTGGTCTTTTGGTTAGGAACATTTCACCCGCTATTGATTATGGCTAGAAAGCTTGCCCCTAATTGGGTTTTGATCTCTGGCGCTGCAGTAATTACTTCTTACATGCTCTTCTTTGATCAACTACTGAGCGCAAATGGATATAAAAGCTGGAAATTCACAAGCGCCCACGTTCCATTTCAGACACATATTCCACTGGATAACGTGATTGGTTGGTTATTTGTTGGAGTGGTGGGTTTTGGTTTATTAAATCTATTTCTTCCTAAAGAACGTCGCAAAATCAGCGCCGGCATGGCATCGGTCGATATCTTCTTAGTTTGGACCTGGATCTATAACTTTGTCGCAAATATCTTCTTCTTTGGTAAGCCTGGCACTGCGCTAATAGGTGGCCTTGCCTATGGCGCGCTGCTCTTCTTCTATCTTTCAAAGAGATACTTAGGTAGCCCTAATTGAGTAATACACAAAAGCGCGTTCACATTGAAGGTGGCAGTATTGCAGCGATAACTGCGGCAGCGCGATTAAGCAAATTTAAATATCAGGTCACTGTTAATGGCGATATTTATCAGAACACGGTTATCGATGGATACTCTTTCGATAGCGGTGCTCTTCTAACACTGCCAGCCGTTTATCGTGATTTCTTTCAAAAAACTGGAAAACACTTCGGCCAAGTGTTAGATGTAAAAGCAATGGATCCGGCATTTGTTTTTGACTTTGGCGATATTCAAATCAATTTTGCAAACTTAAGTCGCAATGCGAGATTAGCTGAAATTGAAAATAAGTTAGGCAAAGATGCCGCCGATGAATGGGATTCGCTTTTAAAACAGGGCGAATATCTATGGGACCGGATCCGCGAAAATTATGTGGAATGGGAATTCTCTATCTTCCGCTTTGATTTAAATACCTATATGCGAATGCGCACTCCTTACGTGCGCAACCCATATCTATTTAAGATTCTCTCCCACTATGCAACTTATCTTGGCTATCCAGCCGGAATTTACAAGTGGTCGCATATTTTGGCATTTGTAGAAGAATCATTTGGAATCTGGCAGGTTGATGGTGGTATCGGTGCACTAACTACCGCCATCAAAGATCGCGCTACTGAGCTAGGTACTAAATTTGAAAGTAGCAACGACTATGACTTTTATATCGATGCCACCCAAGTTCATGCTGCACCTGAGCAGCGATTGCTAGGAATAAATAATTATCCAAGCGCGCTTCCGGTTCGCACAGTTATCTTTAATAAGAACGGCCTCACCACTGATATTTATGCCCAAGAAATGGCGTCAGGAAAATATTCGCTAGTGATTACTGGCGCGCTTGAGACAGATAAATTTGATCCTTTTATTGAGGTTGATCAGGTACGGCCAGCCATTCAAGGCGATGCCGACGATCAGTTACTTACCAATATTCGAAGCGCAAATAAGCGTAGATTCAAAGTGCGCCATGCCGATTCGCTCTCGCATGCCGGCATCACCGGTGAGCTACTTGCAAATGCGGTGCGCGGCATAAAGAATCGCCCTAGCCATGAACATTGATCAATTACGCAGCGGTGTAAATCAAGCGCTCGATAAGCAGCTAACCGAATACTGCGCCACAATTTCAAGTATTGATGATCAATTAGTTCCTATTGCCAATTCCCTAATAGATTACTTATCTGAAGGTAAGAGATTTAGGCCTATCTTCGTTTTGATTGGCTACTTAGGCGCTCATGGCAAAATCAATGATCAAGTTTTTGCCGCAGCTTCTTCGCTTGAATTCCTACAAGCAAGCGCATTGATTCATGATGACTTAATGGATGGTTCAGATACTCGACGCGGCAAACCAGCGATGCATAAACAATTTGGTGATGCAGCTGCAATTTTGATTGGTGACTTAGCGTTAGTTTGGGACGAACAAGCACTTCATGGTTCTGGGTTGCAATCTCCTGCCGTAAATAAAATTCATGACATCATGCGAACAGAGTTAATGGCGGGACAATTTCTAGATGTCTACGAACAGACCCAAGAAACTTTTAGCGTAGAGCGTTCTTTAAAAATTGCGCGCTACAAGTCGGGTAAATACAGCATCGAACGTCCGCTGCATTACGGCGCGGCACTTGCAGCCCCAAACGATTTAGATGACTTCTATTCGATTTACTCTGAATACGGATTACCTTTAGGCGAAGCATTTCAACTTCGCGATGATTTATTGGGCGTATACGGCGATCCTTCTGAGACTGGCAAACCAGCCGGAGATGATTTACGCGAAGGAAAGCGCACTGCCTTAATTGCATTTGCGCATGATCGGGGAGATGCTGCTACCAAGAAGCTAATCGAGGCCAAACTTGGTACATCAGATATTGCTGGCCTTGCCGATGCAATTGAAGAAACAGGCGCAGTTATTCATGTTGAAGATTTAATTGAAAAGTTAGCTGAAGAGGCGCTAGGTGCAATTGAGCGCGATGAAATTAATTCAGAGGCAAAGACACTTTTAACGCAGATGGTTGATGTAGTTACCAAACGTAGCCGCTAGACTTCTAACCACGCGGGAGCCAAAAGTTGGCTGAGAGGACCTAAAGGTAAATAACCAAGGGTCGACCGCATAACCGGTTCGGTAATGCGAACCAGGGAGGAAAATAAATGTCTACCTTTTTTACCGCATGGGGCTACGACGTTTCGTATCTTGAATTTGTTGCAGCCTTAACAAGTTTTATTGGAGTTTGGTACGGAACTACAACTAAACGAATTACTTGGCCGTGGTGGATTTTATCTAGCGCGCTTTACGGAATTTTCTTCTGGCAAGTTGATTTAGTTGCCTCTGCCCTATTGCAAATCGTTTTTATTCTCGCTGGCATCTGGGGTTGGTTTGGTTGGGGCCCAAAGGGTGCAAAACCATCTAAGTTATCTAATAAAGATCGCGCACTTTGGTTGGCAGGTTTAATTATTGCTTGGTTGATTTTTACTCCATGGCTACATCAAATTGGCGCAGCTGCATATAAAACAGATGCGCTTATATTCCTAGGTTCATTCGTTGCTCAAGTGATCATGGTGTATGAGAAGTACGAAAACTGGCCGTTATGGTTAGCTGTTGATGCCTTAGCCACGGTCGAATATGCAATTTTGAAATATTGGTTTACTGCCGCTCTTTATTTAGCTTTTACAGTAATTGCAGTAATAGGTTGGGTTAGATGGCTAAAGATCCACAAATCATCCTTATAGATGGGCCTGCCGGTGCTGGTAAAACTACGCTCTCGTTGAAATTGCAATCAGAGTTAAATTGCCAGGTAGTTCATCTTGATTATGTTTATGATGGATGGGATGGCGCGTTTGGTGAAAGGCTGCCCCAAACGCTAACAGCCCTCATTTCCGCTTTTAAATCTGGAGCCGATTTTGAACTTCCAGTTTTTAATTGGGATTCAATGAGTTTTGATTCGACCCAAGTTATCTCTGCTGGAGAAGTACTGATTATCGAAGGGGTCGGGGCTGGCCAAAGTTCTGTGAGAGCGCTTGGATCGCAGCTTTATTGGGTAGAAGTTGAAGATGAGATCGGTATGCAACGAGTCTTGGATCGCGATGGTATTCAGATTGAGAAGCAGATGAGACGCTGGAAAGAGCGTGAAGCCGAACACTTTAGACAGGAACGCACCCGCGAATTCGCGGATTTCATAATCTCAACCACCTAAAATCCACCCCGTGAGTGATTTAAGCGGACAGTTAATCGATAACCGCTACGAACTCCTCCGCATAATCGCCAATGGCGGCATGGGCACAATCTACGAAGGTTTAGATACTCGCTTAGATCGAAAAGTTGCCGTAAAAATCATGCATCCGCATTTGGCGCAGGATGAAGAGTTCATTTCACGATTCATTCGCGAAGCCAAGGCTGCCGCATCGCTATCGCATCCAAATATTGTAAATGTGATGGACCAAGGCTGGAATCAATCTGGAATTCCTGCAGTCTTCTTAGTAATGGAGCTAGTTGAAGGTCAAACCCTGCGCGAACTAATCGCAAGCAAAGGCTCTTTCACGGTCTCTGAAACAATTAATTACTTATCGCCCGTCGTAAGTGCACTGGCAGCAGCGCATCAAATCGGAATAGTGCACCGCGACATCAAGCCAGAAAATATTCTTATTTCACATGATGGCCGAATCAAAATTGCAGATTTCGGATTGGCTCGTGGCACCAATCTGGGTCAGACCATGACTGCAGAAGCTAGCGTGATTTTAGGTAGCGTCTCTTATCTTTCACCTGAACAAGTACAGCGTGGAATCTCTGATTCGCGAAGCGACATTTACTCAGTGGGCGTGATGGCCTTTGAAATGTTAACTGGCAAACGACCACATGTCAGTGATTCACCACTACAAATTGCATACATGCATGTAAATGAAGATATCCCGCGCGTAAGCAGCAAGATTTCAAAGCTGCCAAAAGAGCTAGATGAATTAATCTTCTCGGCAACTAGCCGCAACCCAGATGATCGTCCTAAAGATGCCACCGCTTTTGCAAATACGCTCCGTAATATTCAAATTAAGTTTGATCCTTCCAAACAACAGATGAGCCTAGAACTAGATATTCCGGCTCGAAAAGAAGCTCCAAAACCTGCAAAGGTTGCTAAAAAAGAGGAACCTGTTGAAGAGGAAATTACCCGCGAAATTACCAAGCCGGTAAAGGTAAAGCGCGAAAAGAAGGTACGCGAGAAGAAGCCACGTAAGAAGTTTGGCAAGGTTGCAATCGTTCTAGCAATCGCAGTTGGCTTTGGCGGTTGGTGGACCATGATCGGACCAGGTGCTCGTGTAACTGTGCCTTCGCTTATTGGCGGCACCATGACGGATGCCGATAATTTATTAAAGCCGGTTGGCTTAACCAGCGAAATTTCCAAAGAGGAATTCAGCGAAGAACTTGCTAAAGGTGTAATTATCTCGACCGATCCAGCTGGTGGAGATAAAGTTAAAGAGGCAAGCGTTGTTTATATAACGCTCTCTAAAGGCCCTGAGCGTTATACGATTCCAAGCACTGCTCAATTAACTATCGAAGCTGCAACTAAATTGCTCTCATCTATTCCAGTTGCAGCACCAGTTGTGCAGGAAGTATTTAACGATAAATTCCCTAAAGGCTACGTAATTGGTACCGAACCAGCATCAGGTACTCAAGTAAAACGTGGCGCTGGTATCAAGATTATTGTCAGTAAGGGCATCGAGCAGATTCTATTAACTAATTTTGTAAATAAATCTGGCGAAGAAGCGATCAACACAATCAATGATGCTGGCTTTAAGGTCACTCCTAAATATGCATTTAGCGAAACCGTGCCAGCCGGAGCTGTTATTTCCCAGAACCCAGTAGGTGGCAAGGAATATTCAAAGGGCTCTGCGGTTTCAGTAATAATTTCTAAGGGCTCTGCCTACGTATTTGTCCCTAACGTTTACTCACTATCTGAAACTAAAGCGAAATCAATATTAACTGCGCTAGATCTTCAGGTAACCGTAAAGCGAATGGGCACAAAGGCTGTTAAACAAGTAACTGCAATCTCTCCAAAGATTGGCAGTAAAGTCCTTCGTGGCAGCAAGGTAACTATCACTGTAGGGTAAGGGAATGCCTAAAAAGCTTCCACGTATCGGTGCCCATACCCCAACTTCAGGCGGCATGGCTAAGCGTTCGCTCGGTTACGCTGAAACAATCAAAGCTGAAGTAATCCAAGTATTTGCATCTAACCCACGTGGCTGGGCGATGCCCGAACCAAATCCAGCTGCGGATGAAGAGTTTCGTACCAAAGCTGCGGCGATGGATATAACTACTTATGTTCATGCACCATTCTTGATTAATTTAGGTTCGCCAACTGAAGGCACATATAAGAATTCTCTTAACTCAACTGCATATTCCTTGCGTCGCGGAAAAGATATTGGCGCACTTGGCGTTGTAATCCATACTGGTTCTGCTGTTGATGAATCTCATGTTGATAATGCCTGGAAGCAGATTCATGAAGGCATGATGCCAATTCTTGAAGCGCTTCCTGATGATGGTCCTTCCCTACTTCTTGAACCAACTGCAGGACAAGGCCAATCACTTGTAAAGAAGTTAGATGACTTAGAGAATTATTTGAAAGCGCTCGAATATCATCCAAAAGTTGGTATCTGTTTAGATACCTGCCACGTATTTGCAGCCGGTCATGACATCGCCAAAAAGGGCGGCATGACCGAGACTTTAGATCTGCTTGTTCAAATCGCTGGCACAGAACGGTTCCAATTGGTGCATGCAAACGATTCAATGGATGTCTGCGGCGCGCTAAAGGATCGTCACCAAAATATCGGTGATGGCCACATTGGCGTAGATGCATTTAAAGAGATGTTTAAGCATCCAGCCATTGCAAATGCTCCGTTAATTCTTGAAACTCCGGGCGAAGAGCCAGAACACGGCAAAGAAGTTGCGCTGCTGAAGAAGCTTCGCGGATGAAACATAAATTAGCCTCATGGTTATTGCTTGCTGTAGCCATGTCTTGGGGCTTGGCCTTCGTAACCATGAAAGATGCACTGGGTCGCCAATCTGTAAATAGCTTTCTCTTCTATCGTTTTGCGCTTGCTGCTGTTGCGCTTGTAATTATTCATCCGCAAATCTTCAAGAAATTGGATAGAGATGTCATCAAGCATGGCGGTATTACTGGTCTATTTCTTGCCGCAGGTTTCATTTTCCAAACTTATGGTTTAGATATGACTGGAGCGGCTGTTACTGGATTTATCACGGGACTTTACGTGGTCGCAACCCCATTATTCGAACAATTTTTTGGCGGTCAAAAGTTAGGTCGTATCGTCTGGATTTCGATTGCAATTGCCACCACTGGTCTGGGTTTACTTTCGCTCAAGGGATTCTCTGTAGGAATCGGAGAGCTCTTGGTTTTAATTAGCGCACTCTGCTACACCGGCCAGATTATTGGTTTGAGTAAATGGGCTGAAGGTCGCGATGTTTGGGCGATGACATTTATGCAAATCTTTGTAGTAACTATAGTTACTGGCATCGCCGCGTTAATTGAAGGTTTCCAAACTCCGCCAGATAACGGCGTATGGGGCGTAATTATCTTTACCGCAATTGTCTGCACCGTTACTGCATTTATCGTTCAAACTTGGTCGCAAGCAATCTTGGAATCAACTAAAGCTGCAGTCATCATGACCATGGAAGTTGTTTTCTCTGCCCTATTTGCAGTAACTATTGGCGGAGAAATCCTTAGTGCGCGCACTTTATTTGGCGGATTATTAGTTGTAATCTCTATGTACACTATTGTTTTCCACGAGAGTAAACCAGCGCATGATTGATCTACGTTCAGATACCGTAACCAAACCATCGGCAGCGATGTTAGATGCCATGCTCGCCTCACCAGTTGGCGATGATGTTTATGGTGATGATCCAACTGTAAATGCACTCGAAGAGCGCGTAGCGGCAATGTTTGGTAAAGAAGCTGGTCTCTTTACGCCAACTGGTTCGCTCTCCAATCAATTAGGTATTCGTTTACTCGTTAAACCAGGCGAAGAGTTAATTCTTGATCAGACTGCACATATTGCGCGCGCCGAACTTGGCGCTGCTGCAGCTTTTAGCGGCATCACAACTCGCACCTTCCCTTCTATGCACGGCAAATTAAGCGCGCAAACTGCACTTGATTTAGCACATCCTGATGCCGGGCCATATTTAGTTTCAACTAAAGCAATTGCAGTTGAAGATACCCATAACTTTGGTGGCGGTACTGTGCAATCACTTGATGAAATCAAGAAGCTTTATGCAGGTGCGCAGGAATTAGGTTTGCCGTTGCATATGGATGGCGCGCGAATCTGGAATGCACATGTGGCATCAAGTACTTCATTTACAGAATATGGAAAGTATTTCGAAACTTTTAGCGTCTGCTTCTCGAAAGGTCTTGGCGCACCAGTTGGTTCTATGATTCTCTCTACTAAAAAGAATATTGCTGAAGCTCGTATTTGGCGTAAGCGTTATGGCGCAGGTATGCGTCAAGTTGGATTGCTAGCAGGTGCAGTTAATTACGCGCTTGATCACAATATTGATCGCTTAAAAATCGATCACCAACGTGCAGCAATAATTGCCGATGCATGCGGTTTACCTAAACCTGATACCAACATTGTGGCGCTTGATGTATCTAAATATCCATTTGATGCAGCTCAATACGCAGCTACATTGAAAGAGAATGGAATTTTAGCTGGGGCTCTAGGAAAGAACTTTGTTCGCTTGGTAACTCATATGGATCTAAATGATGCAGATATCCAAGAGGTTTGCGAAGTTTTAAAGCGCACCCTCGTGGCGTAATAGCCACTCTTTCTTATTTAAACCGTAGGCATAATTACCAAGCTGACCGCCGGTCTTAACAATTCGGTGACACGGCACTACTAAAACAATCGCATTCTTTGCACATGCACTTCCCGCGGCGCGAACCGCTGCCGGAGAACCAGCGCGTTCTGCCAAATCTGCATAAGAGATAGTTCCCTTAACTTTACGCATCGCTTTCCATGCGGCCTGTGAAAATGCCGCACCAGGTTGCAGGACTTTGATTGCGTTAATTGCGCTGATATCCCCATCGAAATAATCTTTTAATAGATCGGTAATTACCGGGATTTTCTTAACTTGTTCGATTTTATGGCTCAAATAATCTTCATGTAGCGATTCTTTAGCTGCTTTCATGGTGCTCAAATTGGCAGCTAGAAGAATTGAATCATCTGCGATTAAGTTGATGCCGCCGATCGGCGAATCGAAAGTGCTAGCCAGCAATGCCACTTGCAAAAATTAGCGGTCGCGCAACATCTCCGCAACCAAGAATGCGAGCTCTAAAGACTGGGTGTGGTTAAGGCGTGGGTCGCATGCAGTCTCATAGCGAGTCGCTAAATCCTCTGCAGAAATCTTTGCGCCTCCACCAAGACATTCGGTGACATCATCGCCGGTTAATTCGATATGAACGCCGCCAGGGAAGGTGCCAAGACCCTTATGAACTTCGAAGAATCCCTTAACTTCATCCATTACATCTTCGAATTGACGAGTCTTGTAACCAGTTGTTGATTCGAAGGTGTTGCCATGCATTGGATCGCATACCCAAAGCACCTTGGCCCCGGATTTTGTAACGCCATCTACAAGTGCAGGTAGCGCTTCGCGAATCTTGCCAGCGCCCATGCGAGTAATAAATGTTAAACGACCAGGTTCGCGGTTTGGATCCAACTTATCAATAAGACGAAGCGCATCATCGACAGTTGATTTCGGTCCCAGCTTTACGCCAATTGGATTCTTAACCTTTGATGCAAATTCAACGTGTGCACCATCTAGTTGGCGGGTACGTTCGCCAATCCAAATAAAGTGGCCAGATACATCGTATGGATCGCCAGTACGTGAATCGATGCGGGTAAGCGCCTTTTCGTATTCCATGATGAGCGCTTCGTGACTAGCAAAGAATTCGACTGTCTTAAATTGTTCAGGTTCGACGCCTGCAGATTTCATGAAATCTAAAGCGCGGCCAATTTCTGTTGCCATCGCTTCGTAGCGCGCTGCGTAAGGTGTGTCTTTAACGAAGCCCTTATTCCAATCATGAACTTTGCGAAGATCGGCAAAACCGCCTTGGGTAAATGCGCGAACTAAGTTAAGCGTCGCAGCAGAGGTGTTGTAAACGCGTACCAAGCGCTGCGGATCTGGACGACGTGCTTCTGGGGTAAAAGCTAAATCATTAACTGCATCCCCGCGGTAAGCCGGAAGAGTTACATCGCCGCGAGTTTCGGTATCTGATGAACGTGGCTTAGCAAACTGCCCCGCCATGCGTCCAACTTTGATAACTGGCATTGATGAGTAGTACTGCAAAATTGCAGCCATCTGCAAAATAGTTTTGATTCGATCGCGGATTGAATCAGCAGTTGCTGATGCGAAAGTTTCCGCGCAGTCGCCACCTTGTAACCAGAAAGCTTTGCCCTCTGCTGCCTGTGCAATATGGCTCTTTAGATCATCGCATTCGCCGGCAAAAACTAAAGGCGGATAGCTCTTTAACTCTTTAACTGCTGAAGTTAATTCATCGGCAGGCCACTGTGGCTGCTGGGCAGCAACTAGCGACTCGTTAAAGAGCGTATCCACATTTAAGTTTTTAGACATCTGCGAATTGTAACTAACCGAAGAAGATCTCTGCTTCCTTATAAAGTTCAAGCGGAACGGTCTTCAACTTCTCTGTTGCGCTGGCAAGAGGAACTCGAGCGATATTTGTTCCATGAAGCGCAACCATCTTGCCCCAATCTCCTTCAGATGCAGCGGTAATCGCCTGCAGACCAAAACGAGTAGCTAGAACTCGGTCGAAAGCGGTTGGAGAACCGCCGCGCTGGATATGGCCCAAGACAGAGGTACGAGCCTCTTTGCCTGTCTTCTCTTCAATCTGCTGAGCTAACCAATCGCCAATACCTGAAAGCTTTACGTGGCCAAAGGCATCAAGTGTCTGATCCTTGGTGACCATATCGCCATCTTGAGGAATTGCACCTTCAGCGATCACGATGATTGGTGCATATGACTGCTTGAAACGAGACTCAACCCATTCACAGACCTTGTCTACAGAGAACTTAACTTCTGGAATCAAGATACACGCTGCGCCACCTGCAATACCTGAGTGAAG
>JALQWD010000088.1 GCA_023260175.1 Candidatus Nanopelagicaceae bacterium
CATGCGTGAAGTCTATTTAGATAAGAAAAAAGACCACCGAAATTCGGTGGTCTTTTAACTAGAAGTTCTTACTTACGCTTCTTAGCCTTCTTAGCAACCTTCTTCTTTGGAGCTGCCTTCTTAGCTGCTGGCTTTGCAACAACTGGTGCTGCTGGCTTTGGAGCTGGACCAAGCTTGCGATCGCCTGAGATAACTTCCTTTAGGCCCTTTGCAGGGAGGAAGCGAGGCTTCTTTGATGCCTTGATCTGGATTGTCTCGCCGGTGAAAGGGTTGCGACCCTTACGTGCCTTGCGATCAACCTTCTTAAACTTACCGAAATCGTTGATGGTTACATCTTCACCCTTTTGGATGTTGCGTGTAATTGAATCAAAAACGATATCTACAGCGTGAGCTGCTTCTTTCTTGCTGCCGTTGAAGTGAGGAGCCAACGACGCAATGAATTGGGTCTTATTCATTAACTTCCCCTATTTACGCGTAAATTTGATGCATTCGCATCAAGTAGTTAAAACTTACGCGTTAGAAATGCTTATATTTCGCTAATTTATCGCGTGTCGCAAATAATTTTTTTCGAGAAAATTACAGATTTCCCTATTTTTATTCGTAAAAAATAGCGAAAAACTCTAAAGTAATTATTGAGAGTTACAACGAAATTACTTTATTGGAAGCGTTTTAGGCTTAAATTTTGGCCTTTTCTCTTCAAATTTAGCGATTTCATCGACATGTTGCATTGTTAAACCGATGTCATCTAAGCCTTCCATAAGGCGCCAACGAGTGTAATCGTCGATTTCAAATGGAATTACTGCATCCGCATATGAAACTGTGCGGTTTTCTAGATCAACAGTTACTTGAGTTGAGGCATCTGATTCGATGCGCTCCCAAAGCTTCTCTACCTCTGCCTGCGGCAGAATTACGGTTAACAGACCGCCCTTAGCGCTATTACCGCGGAAGATATCTGCAAAACGTGATGAGATCACAACTTTAAAGCCATAGTTCTGCAGCGCCCAAACAGCGTGCTCGCGTGATGAACCGGTTCCGAAATCAACACCAGCAACCAAGATGGTGCCGTTCTTGTATTGATCCTTGTTCAAAACAAACTCAGGATCATTGCGCCATGCTGCGAATAGTCCATCTTCAAAACCCGAACGGGTTACGCGCTTTAAGTAGACAGCAGGAATGATTTGATCTGTATCTACATTTGAACGGCGCAGCGGTACTGCGATTCCAGTGTGTTTAATGAACTTCTCCATAAATTCATTCTCTCGTAACCTTCTGGGTTAGCGCAATTTGGACCTACCTGTTTACGCTTCTCACGCCTTCCCAGGAAAAAATATCTCACTATCTAGACTGAAAATTTGAAGGAGCAAGATGGGCCTCACACCTAAAGATGCTGTCCTCTTTGATCTATACACCGCGCTTGCAGAGCGCGTCGCAGCTGGTGCACGCACCGCGGTAGATCTTGTACATGCACAACCAGAAAACCGACGTGACTTCGCTATGCGCATCGGCGCTATTGAGAGCGAAGCTGACGAACTACTTGGTCAGATTATTCGCCGAATTGATTCAATGTTTATTACCCCTTACGACCGAGGCGATTTAACAGATCTTGCTAACTCGCTCGATGATGCAATGGATTGCTTGGAAGAAGCAACAGATTTAGCGGTTCTTCATAATGTGCAGGAATTTCCAGCACAGACTGTTGACCTAATCGAAGCAGTACGTCGCATGGCGGAGTTAACCGCCACCAGCATGCCTCGCTTAAAGAATTTGAAAGACCTCGAGCATTACTACGAAGAGGCAGATCGCATTGAAGATGAAGGCGATCGTATCCATCGTCGCATCACCGCACTTTTATTTAGCGGACAATTTGATGCGATGAGCGTTCTTCGTATCGAGGGTGTAATTAACTTCTTTGAAGACTCCCTCGATGAGATGGCACGCGTAGCACGCGTTATTCGCACAATCTCATTGAAGGAATCTTAAGATGACCAGTACTTACGTACTCATCTCTTTAATCATCGCAATTGCTTTGATCTTTGATTACACCAATGGATTTCACGATGCCGCTAACGCAATTGCAACTACCGTTGCAACAAAAGCTGTTTCACCAAAAGTTGCACTTGCTATCGCTGCAATTGGAAATCTAGTAGGCGCATTTCTCTCTGAAGGTGTCGCAAAGACTGTTGGTAAAGGCATCATTGATGTCGAACAGAATTCGCATGGACTTTATGTAGTTATGGCAGCGCTAATTGGCGCAATTACTTGGAACTTAATTACTTGGTGGTTTGGACTTCCTTCTTCATCATCACATGCGCTAATCGGCGGACTTGTAGGCGCTGCACTTATCGCAAGTGAGACCGTGAAATGGGATGGCGTTTACCAAAAGGTTGCAATTCCGATGGTGGTCTCACCGTTAATCGGCATCAGCGCCTCATTTATATTGGTTTTGATTCTGCAAACTCTCTTTAAAAATGCTAAACGTGAGCAAGTTTCTACTCCATTTAAGGCAGCGCAGACAGCTGCAGCTGGCGCAATGGCAGTAGGTCACGGACTTCAAGATGCACAGAAGACCATGGGTATCATCACTTTAGCTCTGGTAATCGGTGGTTTACATGAAGGCGAGAGCATTCCGGGCTGGGTAAAGATCGCAGCAGCAGTTGCTATCTCTTTAGGAACCTACGCTGGCGGTTGGCGCATCATGAAAACTCTTGGACATCGCATGATTGAAGTTGATCAAGTAAAAGGCCTTGCATCTACAACTGTGGCTTCAAGCGTTCTATACATCATGGCGATTCACTTCAAGGCGCCAATCTCTACTACTCACACCATCACTTCATCAATTCTTGGTGCAGGTGCAACCCGTGGACGTAAATGGGTGCGTTGGGGCGTAGTTGGAAATATCGCAACTGCTTGGGTATTAACTCTTCCAGCTGCTGCAGCATGTGCTGCAATTGCTTACAAATTGATTTCTATCTTTGGAGGAAATTAAAGATCAGCCGGTGAGGCCATTGTTCCTTTAAGGGCGGTTGCAGCTGCAACTAGCGGAGAGGCTAGATGCGTGCGACCGCCTTTTCCTTGTCTTCCTTCAAAGTTTCGGTTTGATGTAGAAAGGCTGCGCTCTCCTGGTTTCAAAGTATCTGGATTCATACCAAGGCACATTGAGCAACCAGCGCTACGCCATTCTGCTCCTGCATCGATAAATACTTTATCTAAACCTTCTGACTCTGCTTGAAGACGAACACGCGCAGAACCAGGAACTACCAACATGCGCAAGGTATTTGAAATTTTCTTTCCCTTAAGAATTGCAGCCGCTGCTCGCAAATCTTCGATACGTCCATTGGTGCATGAACCTAAGAAAACTGTATCTACCTTGATCTGCTTCATTGGGGTACCTGCAGTAAGACCCATATATTCAATTGCGCGCTCTGCTGCCCCGCGCTCTTCTGGATCTGAAATTTCTGCCGGAACTGGGACATTGGAATTTAGCGGCACGCCTTGGCCAGGGTTGGTTCCCCAAGTAACAAATGGAGAAAGCTCGTCAGCATTTAGCGTTACTTCAGCGTCAAACTTTGCATCTGAATCTGTATAGAGAGATGACCAATATGCAACTGCTTCATCCCAATTCTCTGGTGCATGAGGCTTGCCCTTGATGTAATCAAATGTGGTTTGATCCGGAGCAATTAAACCTGCACGTGCACCGGCTTCGATAGACATATTGCAGATTGTCATACGCGCTTCCATTGAAAGATTACGGATAGCCTCGCCGCGATATTCAAGGACATAGCCCTGTCCGCCGCCGGTCGAGATCTTCGCAATCACAGCAAGGATAATGTCTTTTGCAGTCACGCCCTCTTTGAGTGAACCTTCGATATTAATTGCCATAGTTTTAAATGGCTTTAACGGCAGAGTTTGTGTTGCAAGTACATGCTCAACCTCTGAAGTTCCGATACCAAATGCCAGCGCGCCGAATGCACCGTGAGTTGATGTATGTGAATCTCCACAAACAATTGTCATGCCTGGCTGAGTTAAACCTAATTGTGGACCGACAACGTGAACAATTCCCTGTTCGATATCGCCTAATGAGTGGATACGAACGCCAAACTCTTCGCAATTCTTGCGAAGGGTATCTACCTGTAATTTAGAAACAGGGTCTGCGATTGGCTTATCAATATCTAAAGTTGGAACGTTGTGATCTTCGGTAGCAAGAGTTAAATCTGGACGATGCACTGGACGATTAGTCATACGCAAGCCATCGAATGCTTGTGGGCTAGTTACTTCGTGAATTAAATGTAGATCAAT
>JALQWD010000101.1 GCA_023260175.1 Candidatus Nanopelagicaceae bacterium
GCCTTGAGCCAGTAATGCAGATTGCCCAACGTGATAAGAACCGTTTGGCGGTACAAGCAGACATTATGGGAGCTGCTCTGCATGGCATTGAAAATATCGCGCTAATGACTGGCGATGATGTGACCGCTGGCGATGAGCCGGAGACCCGACGAGTTTTTGATCTTGATGGCCCGATTGCCATTAAAGTCGCAGAGATTATTCGAAATGGAACTTATTTATCAGGTAGAAAAATTAATCCTGCTCCCAATCTTTTTATAAGTGCGGTAGAGAACCCAGGCACTCACCCATTTGAATATCGAATAGATCGCGCCATTAAAAAGCAGCGTGCCGGAGCCAAGTGGCTGCAGTTACAACTTTGCTTCCACATGGATCGATTAGAGAATTTCTGTAAAGGTGTAGCTGCATACGGAACAAATCTGCCGATTCTGCCTAACGTAATTTTGATTAAAGGCGCTAAAGGCATGCAATTCATGAACGAGAATGTTCGTGGCATCAATATTCCACAGGAGATGATTGACCGTGTAGCTAAAGCTGCCGATCCAGCCGAAGAGGCATATCAATTAACTTTAGAGCTAGCAAAGCACGCTCTAGCACAGCCCGGCGTTCGTGGTTTACATGTAACAGATTTTCGACACGACGATTCACTCGCAAGACTTATGACCGATCTAGGAAGGACACCTAAATAATGCAAACAGTAGTTACCTCACCAACAAAAACCGTAACTATCGGTGATGAGAATCCATTCTGCATCATCGGAGAGCGCATTAACCCGACCGGCCGTCGAATATTCCAGGAGCAGGTACGTGCAGGCGATCTATCTGCAATCATCAAAGATGTTAAGGCGCAGGTCGAAGGCGGCGCAGACATGTTGGATGTCAACATGGGTATTCCACTAACCGATGAAGCAGATTTAATGCGTCAAGCAATCAAGATGATTCAAGAGCTAACGGATCTACCAATCTGCATCGACTCGTCTGTTCTTGAAGCGCTCGAAGCTGGACTTCAGACATACCAAGGTCGCGCACTTGTTAACTCAACAACTGGCGAAGATGACCGCTTAGACCACATTTTGCCTTTGATTAAGAAGTATGACGCTGCAATCATCGCACTTCCAAACGATGAAACAGAGATTCCTATGACCGTTGCAGATCGCTTGAAAATTACTGAAAAGATCCTTCGCGCATGCGACAAGCACGGAATTTCTCACGATCGTATTGTTATTGATCCACTTGCCATGCCAATTGGCGCAGAACCACAAGCTGGAAATCTCTTCTTTGAGACTGTTCACGAAATCAAAACACGTTGGGATTTAAACATGACCTGTGGCGCATCAAATGTTTCATTCGGTATGCCAAATCGTCATGCAATCAACGCAGCATTCTTGCCAGCAGCGATGACTGTCGGTCTAACCTCTGCAGTTATGGATGCGCGTACACCTGAGATCGTTTCAGCTGTTCGTGCAACAGATATTCTTCTAGGTAACGATCAGTACGGCGGAAATTGGATTACTCGCTTCCGCGCAATGGAAGCTGCCAAAACACAGGCATAATTAAATGGCTAAAGAGTTTAATCCGGATCTAGCAGGCCACGATGGCGCAAGTCGCGTTAAGTTACATTTTCGCGCGCTAGAAAAAGATGGCGAGGTCTCTGCAGAAAAAATCGTAACTGTTCCATCAGGCGTTAGCGCATTTGATGCTGCTTCATGGAACGGAATTGCGATTGACTCAACATGTGGTGGTTACGGAACTTGCAAGAAATGCAAGATTCAAATCACTGATGGCAGCGTCGAACCATCAAAATTGGATTTCCGTGCTTTTAGCCAAGATGAAATTGCTAATGGTTGGCGCCTTGCATGCATGGTGCGCACAACTCAAGACATCAGTATTGATGTACCGCCTCTAACTACTCGCCCAAAGGCGGCGACAGTTGGAGTTGGTCGTCAGATTATTTTGCGTCCTGGAATCCAGAAGCGTTATGTTGAACTTACCGAACCAACTCTTGCTGATCAACGTACAGATATTGTGCGCTTGTTAGATGCAATTGAAGATATCGAACCAACATATTCACTAGATATTCTGCGTGAACTTCCAACCGTGCTTCGCAAGAACCACTTTAAAGTCACTGCCGTTTTTGCTGATCAAGAGCTAATCGCTATCGAAGGCGGAGATACCAGCGAAATTCGCTACGGAATTGCCTTCGATTTAGGCACAACCACCGTAGTTGCAACGTTAATTGACCTAAATACCGGCGCCCCAGCGTCAGTTAAGTCGATGCTCAATAAGCAGCAGCCATTTGGTGCTGATGTAATTACTCGCATTAGCGCGACCATGATGGATCCTGAAGGCTTAACCAAGCTACGTGCACTTGCGCAAGAAACTTTGGCACAGCTAACACGCGAAGTTTGCGAAGAAGCCGGTGTTGATCCAGTTAATGTTTATGAAGTAGCTATGGCTGGCAATGCGACCATGACGCAGTTAATTCTTGGCATTGACCCAGAACCGCTAGGTGTTGCGCCATTTATTATGGCAACTGCTGATTATCAGCCAATTGATGCAACCGAACTTGGGTTAACTATTCATCCTCGCGGCAAAGCAATAATTTTGCCATCACTTGGCGCATACGTTGGTGGCGATATCGTCGCTGGCGCACTTGCTTCAGGTATGGATCGCGATAAGCGTCTTCGTTTATTTATTGATGTTGGAACAAATTGCGAAATCATTTTAGGAAATGGCGAAAAGATTCTCTCTACCGCTGCTCCTGCTGGTCCTGCATTTGAAGCCGCATCAATTAAATGCGGTGTGCGTGCGGCTGCAGGCGCCATCGAAACTGTAAAAGTCGTAGATGGAAAACTAGAAATCGGAACTATCGAAGATGCTCCAGCTATTGGTATCTGCGGTTCAGGTTTGGTAGATGCAGTTGCTTGCTTAGTTCAACTTGGCATCCTCGATGCATCGGGTAAGTTCAATCCAGTTGATGATCCTAATTTGGTCGAACGAGATGGCGAGAAGATTTACATGCTCACTGAGGATGTTTTCCTAAGCCAACGCGATGTCCGCGAACTTCAATTCGCTAAAGCTGCTATCGCTACTGGTTGGGCGCTACTTGCAGAAGAGTTCGGTATCGAAGATAAAGATATTCAGCAGGTTCTTCTCGCTGGTTCTTTTGGTTCTTACCTATCCCCTGCCTCTGCAGTAAAGATTGGTTTAGTGCCGAAAATCAGCGTACTTCGCATTGTTTCTGCAGGTAACGTAGCCGGAGAGGGTGCAAAGATGGCACTACTTTCAACTCAAGAGCGACACGGCGCATCAACCTTGCTTGATGAAATCAAGTACGTCGAACTTTCTGATCGCGAAGATTTCAACGATAAGTTCGTAGAAAGATTGGCCTTCCCAGTTTGAGTATTGCAATAGTTGCTTGCGGCGCGATTGCCACACATATTTCAAATATCGCGTCGCGAGAGAACTTTGACGTAACTATCTATCCTCTGCCACCACTACTTCATAATCATCCAGAGAAAATTGCGGGTGAAGTGGATGCCAAAATTGCAGAAATAAAAGGAACTTACGAAA